>JAGREQ010000389.1 GCA_020446465.1 Novosphingobium sp.
AGCGGGCAATAAATACCCCCGCAACCCGGGTCACTTCTCGATGAAAATCCCGGGTCAAATCTCAGCGGAAATCAACAGAAGCTGGGGGGCTGGTACTTGGGGTGCGCAAGGGTCCATACCTTCATGTGACTGAGATCACCCGTCCATTGGCATGGGATCGACAGAGTTCGACGCGCTTTTATCGCTCGCCAAAGGGGCACAGATGCGCTGCGCTTAGGCGGTGGCGTAAATCTGGGGGGAAGATAGACTGGATTGGCGAATGGCATAGCCATCCTGGGTTTTCTCTTTCGCCTTCTTCTATCGATGTACGCAATTGGCGCCGTATCGTCAGGCAGCGCAAGGCAGAGATGATATTCCCTATCTGCGACGGACGAGAAACGGCCTTTCACCTTCAGTCTTGGGGTGATCGAGGCAAGGTGCTGCTCCAGCAAGTCGAGAAAGATGAGCTCGGCACCTTCTATCTCACACCTGCTGCCATCAAGCGTCGTCTGCGCAAAACGGGGGATGAGGCATGTTGCCTAACCGTCGAGTTGCTCTAGCCTATGTGTTAGATTATGGCTTTGTCGTGTTCACTGAGACCGGTGTTTTCGAGCGGCCCATCACCCAATGACATTAATAGCAACGGTCTCTTTGACGTTGCTCTTTCCAATTCCGTCAATGCAGATATCGCCACAGAGACTCTGCCTGTTTCGGGCATGGTTTTGAGCTAATCGGCGTCTCAACAGAGACGAATTCTGGGGAAGGGGTTTCGCTGAATGGCACGGACTTGCGCCACTCTGGACGCCAATATCCGAAGACGCCTTTGCACCGCAATGTTGTTGGAGGCCCGAGCCGGAATCGAACCGGCGTATACGGATTTGCAGTCCGCTGCGTCACCACTCCGCCATCGGGCCTCTCGCGCGCAAATGCGTGGTGCAGGGGCGCCACCTAGCTGAGCGTTGAGAGCAAGGCAATCGCTTTTCCCGGCATCTGTGCAGGAAAGGGAGGGAGCGGCCTCAATGATCGGTAAAACGTGGCGCTCGCCGCTCCATCCGGCTCATGACCGCTTCGCGCTGGTTGGGGCTGCCCAGAATACCATCCTGCAACTGGCTTTCACCCAGCAGGATCGTTTCGGTGTCTGCATCCGCCATGCGATTGGCCAGCAACTTGGCAGCGCGGATGGCGTCGGGGTTGAGCGCGGCAATTTCAGCCGCAAGGGACTTTGCGCGAGCCAGCGGGTCGGTATCCACATGGGTGGCAATGCCAAGCGCCTGTGCCTCGGCACCGCTGAAATCGCGCGCAGTATAGACGAGTTCACGAAATATGTCGTCGCGCACAAGGCCGCGTAACAGCGCAAATCCGCCCATGTCGGGAATCAGACCCCAGTGCATTTCCTTGATCGAGAGCTGCGCGTCGGGCGCAACAATGCGAATATCCGCTCCCGCGGCGAGCTGTAATCCGCCGCCAAGGCATGTGCCGTGGACTGCCGCGATCACCGGGACCGGCAACTTGCGCCATTGCATGGCGACCTGCTGGTATCGATTGGCATTGCCATGCGTGCGTTCTGCAAGGTGCGGCGCATCGGGCGCGGACAGCACGTCGAACATGCTGAGATCCAGCCCTGCACAAAAGGCAGCGCCCTCACCCGACAGGGTAACGGCCCGCAGGCCCTTTGTTTCAAAAAGCGCCTGGCCAGCTTCAAGCAAGTGATCGAACATCAGGCTGTCCAGCGCATTGCGTTTGTCAGGCCGGGCGAGGCGGACGTGAGCAACGCCTGCATCGTCAAGCTCCAGAGCGACTCGTTCGCCCGATGAAAAATGCAAGGTCATGGCTTTATTTACTCCCCGTGCATGGCAGCGTTCTGGCCGGGAAGGACATATTCGTCCAGACGCGATTCCGGTTCCCTGGCGTGCCATGCCATGATGCTCGATCCGGGCTGCTGTTCCGGGGCAAGGCGATAGCCGCCAGCCGGGTCAGTCAGAACAAGGCCGCGTATGCCTGCGGTCGCGAGTTTTGAGCGAAGGCGTGACATGTGGACTTCGACGCTGTTGGTGCCTGGCTCATGCTTGAGCCGCCATACATCTTCAAGCAGCCGGCGCCGGCTGACAATCGTTTCGGGGCGTTCGGCAAGATACCACAGCAGGGCAAACTCGCGCGGGTGAAGCCCCAGCCAGTGTCCGTTATGGCGGGCGTCGCGGTGGAACATGTCGAGCAGGAGCGTGCCCGCATACCGGAAACGGGGGAGAGCAGACGCATTCGCGGCGATGCGCTTTGCACGT
>JAGREQ010000390.1 GCA_020446465.1 Novosphingobium sp.
TCTATACTACCGGCAAAATATTGAGGGTGCCATTTCACTGCTTGAAGCGATGGATCGCAACGGATGCGGCAATATCGTCTTTTCATCCTCCGCCACCGTTTATGGCGAGCCCGATTACCTGCCGCTCAATGAATCCCATCCGCTTCGGCCTGCCAATCCCTATGGCAAGACCAAATACTTTATCGAGGAAATGCTGAGGGACTGGTGTGCCACGGGCGCGCAAAAATCGGCAATAGCGCTTCGCTATTTCAATCCCGTCGGGGCACATGCATCCGGCCGTATCGGCGAGGACCCGAACGGCATTCCGAACAATCTCATGCCGTTCATTTCCCAGGTAGCCGTCGGCAAGCGGGAGCGCCTCAAGATCTTTGGCAATGATTATGATACGCATGACGGTACGGGCGTGCGCGACTACATCCATGTGGTCGATCTGGCGCGAGCGCATGTTGCAGCGGTAAACGCGCTTGTTCGAATTGACGGGTTTGAACCGGTCAATCTGGGGACGGGGCAGGGCTATAGTGTGCTCGATGTCTTGCACGCCTTCGAAAGGGCTTCGGACAGGACAATCGCCCACGAGTTTGCTCCCCGCAGGTCCGGCGATGTTGCGGCAAGCTATGCCGATCCAACAAGAGCGAGACAACTGCTCGGCTGGCAGGCAGAGCTCGGGCTGGACGAAATGTGTGTGTCGTCCTGGAACTGGCAGCGGCAAAATCCGGACGGCTATGCCGACACGTGAACGGTATCGGGGAGGGGCCTCTTTGCGCAATGCTGCCGGACAGCCAATCAGCGCAAATGAGGCGAAGCGATGAGCGGCTATGACAAGTCCCCGGATTATGGCGGGCCCGACCCGGACTGGAAGGGGATCGTCATCTTCGTCCTTGTCCTGATCGTGATCGGCTCCGCCATCTGGTTCTGGCTCTGATGCGGGATCACGCGGCCAGCCATGCGGGCCATCGGTCAGGCTGCATTGCCGTAGTGGTTAGGCCGCCTTTTTGGCTGCCGGCATCACTTGGCGGGGTGGAACTCGCGACTGGCCAGATGTGATCCCTTCTGGGGCAAAGACCGGGTATCGGCTTTTATGGGACCATGCCCGCCTGCTTCATTTGGTGCGCAATCTCGAAGAGATCATCAAGTAAAGCTGATCCATCACATGGAAAGAAGACACTCCGCCAACTCTGGGTAAGTTCAACTCAGCGCCGGTTACGGTCAGGGTATTGCACGGGAATAAAGGGTCGAACAGGCAATGCAGCGTCACCGGTGCAAGCCATCAAAGTGCCCGATTGAGAGAGCTTGATTTCAATTACAAAATAATTATTCTGTAATTATGGAAAAGCCGTTCTTCTGGAATCAGGAAAAAAACAGGCGCCTCCAGCAAGAACGTGGTTTCGGGTTCGAGGACGTGGTCGAAGCGATTGACAGTGGGGGGTTGCTGGATGACTTGCGTCATCCCAGCATGCACTACAGCAACCAGAAACTGTACGTGGTGGAATTAAATGATTATGCCATTATCGTGCCGTATGTAGAGGAAGAGGACTATGTTTTCCTGAAGACGGCTTTTCCAAGCCGTAAAGCGACAAGGAAATATCTCAGGTAGAACCCATGCAAAACCGGAAAAGAATCAAGCTCGACCCCGTCCCCTTCAATGAGGAAGAAAAGGACATGATTGATGACTTTGAGAAGGGTCTGGACGAGGGGACGCTCGTATCTGAATTGACCGGCGAACGCCGGGCGAAGATAGAGGCTTCTGCTCGTGTAACGATGAACCCGCCGAAGACACAAATTACTACCCGTCTGGCCAAGCGCGATTTGTCTCGTTTGAAGTCGCGAGCATTGGCATTAGGCATTCCCTATCAGACATTGCTCGCCTCAATCGTTCATCAGTATGTTGAGGGTATGCTGGTTGAAAAAAAATAGCCAGTGCTGCTGCGAACAATGCCTATTCGGCAAGCACAATGAGCTACGGGTTGACAGTGCTGACAGCAGAGAAGGGAAGCGTTTTGCTGGCGACTTGAGCATGGAAGGGGTAGCTGAAAAAAGATGAGGCACTCGAAGCAACCTTCAGCGCTTGGATTCCTAGTTTCTCATTGAAATGGAGCCGGTTCATGATCATCGATCATCCGCCCCTGCGTATTTCCTCTGACATCCAGGACTTCCTGTCGGAAACTGTTTTCAATCCTCACATCCTCCAAGTCATTGTCCCGAGAAATCGATTCCATTCACCCGCGCGGGGCCTGAAGTTGGAAACTCAG
>JAGREQ010000391.1 GCA_020446465.1 Novosphingobium sp.
CGATTTTCCGAAGCCAGCCTTGTCAAACGGTTGGAGGAACTGGGCATCGGACGGCCATCGACTTATGCCTCGATCATTCAGGTTCTGAAAGATCGTAATTACGTTCGGACCGAGAAAAACCGTTTCTTTGCAGAAGAATCGGGTCGATTGCTAACAGCGTTTCTGGAACGGTTTTTTGAACGCTACGTCGCCTATGACTTTACGGCCGGAATGGAAGACGAACTGGATGACGTTTCCGGCGGCCGGGCGGAATGGAAACAGGTGCTGGAAGCATTCTGGCGCGACTTCAAGCCGAAGTCTGACGAAGTGATGGAGCGCAAGCCTTCGGAAGTAACCGAAGTGCTGGACGGCTTTCTGGAAGACTATCTCTTTCCGCCGAAGGAAGACGGCAGCGATCCGCGCCTATGCCCCAAGTGCGGTGAGGGACGTCTTGCCTTGCGTGGCGGGCGCTACGGCGCGTTTGTCGCCTGTTCCAACTATCCTGAGTGCAAGTTTACGCGGCGTTTCGCGCAGCCAGGCGGCGAGGGTGAGGACGGGGCTGAAGATTCGGTGCTCGGCACGCACCCTGAAACGGGTGAGGAAATCGAACGCAAAACGGGGCGGTTTGGCCCCTATATCCAGATGGGGGCCGGCAAGGAGGCCAAGCGCGCCTCCATCCCCAAGGATTTGCCGGAGTTCGATCTCGATTGGGCGGTCAAGCTACTGTCCTTGCCGCGCGCCGTTGGCGCACACCCTGAAACCGGAAACGAGATTACGGCAAACATCGGCCGTTATGGTCCCTATCTCGTCCACGATGGCAAATATGCAAAGCTGCAATCGACCCGCGACGTATTTGAAACCGGGATGAATGCCGCTGTCACGCTGCTGGCCGAAGCCGCCAATCGCAAGGGCGGCGGCAGGGCCAAGGCCGAGCCGATCAAGACATTTGGGGCGCATCCCACCAGCGGCGGCGAGATCAAGGTCTTGCCGGGACGTTATGGTCCCTATGTCACGGATGGCACCACGAACGCGACGCTCCCACGCGACATGAAGCCTGAAGATGTGACAGAACAGCAGGCGATTGAACTGATCGACGCCCGTGCAGCCAAGGGGCCAGCGAAAAAGAAGAAGGCACCCGCCAAAAAGAAGGCGCCTGCAAAGAAGAAAACCGCAGCAAAGAAAAAGGCATCACCTGCCAAGGCGGAGAAGTGAAGCCTTTTGGTCATGATGACAGGGTTGACGCACTTCCTGTGCTAGCCATGCAGCAACGGCTGATGGATTGTCATCATAGGGTGGAGGCCGTGCAGGCCGTGCCATGAGCAAGGCAAGTGCGCCTGACCAGCCATCTGTGCAAGATGGTTTGCCAATGCCGCGTCGCGCATGGGCTGTCGCAGCAATTTCGTTTGGTATGGCGCTGTTCGTGATGGACGGCAACATTGCCAATGTTGCGTTGCCAACGATCGCGCGGGAACTGAAGGTCAGCGAAGGGGCGGTGACCAATGTTGTAACGATCTACCAACTGGTGATGGTGATGGTGCTGCTGCCCTTTGCCGCATTGGGGGATCGTCTGGGGCACCGGCGTCTATACCAGTCTGGTCTCGTACTGTTCTTCGCTACATCCGCATTCTGCCTTTTTGTCGATAATTTTGTTGAATTGCTGGTGTTGCGGGCCGGGCAGGCGCTGGGGGCAGGAATGGCGTTGTCTGTGACGGCGGCCATGTTGCGGGAGATATATCCGGCCCACCGGTTAGGCAGTGGCCTGGGTTTCAACAGCGTGATTGTAGCCTCCGCTGCTGCTGTGTCCCCGACCCTGGGCGGGTTCGTGGTCGCCCATCTTGCCTGGCAATATGTATTTGTGCTGGCAGCCCCGCTTGCACTGCTTTCGCTATTGCTGGGGCGGGTATTGCCCGAACCCCACGTCCGATCAGTCGCTAACGACTACGCGGGCGGGGTATGGAGTGCGCTGACGGTAGCGCTTTTGATCATAGGGCTTCAGCTTTCGACCCATTCCAGCAGTATTGCCGCAGGCATCGCTATGGCATTGGCAGGTGTGATTTCCGCTGTTCTTCTGGTCCGCCGGGAACGGCGGCGCGAGCGACCCATTTTGCCGGTCGATTTGCTGGCAAAGCCTGTATTTGGTCTGTCTTTGCTGGCGGCAATCGCGGTATTTTGTGCAATCGGCGCAGTGATGATTGCGCTCCCGTTCAGGTTTGAACAGACCTTGGGTTACGCCCCCGATGAAGTCGGGTTGCTGCTGCTGCCGTTTC
>JAGREQ010000392.1 GCA_020446465.1 Novosphingobium sp.
AGAAGGATTTGGGGCCAGGAAGGATTTTCCCCCTGGTCCGATAGTTTCGGCCGACCGCACAAAAACATGCTGGCGGAGTGCGATTTGCTGCCTGACAAGTTTGCCGGCCGCGAATGGTCGCTGGCTGCATACGGTCGCTGGCTGCTTGTGTGCGCGCCGCCGGCGATATCGTCGGCAAGACAAATCAGCCCCCATCCTCCCATGCCTCCATGGGCCTGTGCGCCTGTGCGCAACAGAGCGGGTTTGACTGATGCCGAAGGGATCAGAAACAGCCTTTATCTCGGACCAAAGCCGCCAATCCCGCCCGGCAATACACTGCTGCCATAACGGCCGCTGTAGTCGTATGGCTGGACGCCGTGATTTGTGAACATGGTCGAATAGCGGTGTTCGGCTCCCGGCAGGGGATGCTTGCCATTGTCGAGGAAACTGCGCTTGCGAACCGTCAGCGGACGGGCCTCATGCGTGCCGTAATGGCGCTTCTTGCCACGTTTGCGCGCTTCGGCCGAGGTAATGGCAGCTGCGCCGAAGGCCAGCGTTATCATGGCAATCAGGCAGGTCGAAACGGTTCGGCGCATGGGGTCAATCCTCTCATGTATGGAATCACATTGTCACTATTGGCCCACTGTACGGAATTTTTCGCGTCTGCCCAGTGGCCAAGCATCAATTTTGGCCAAGCATTAGTTTGGCCAATCGCGAAATCGCGAAAGGCGGCGTGAAATGGAATTCCGTTTCGACACGCATTTCTTCTGCAACCCCGGGGATTGTGCGACCCCGAGGCTGCTTTGCCTGCCAGCGCCGTACCGGGAACCGATCAGCGCGTGATGGGAGATGGTAGCGATTTCAACCGCAGGGCGCTCACGGCCTTGCCGGAGCTGGCGTGATCAAGCCAGCCAGACCGGCTGCCGGTGGACGCCAGGGTTTGAGGGTTGCAGTCGCTGGCTCGGCGCAATTCCGATTTTGCAAAGAAACCGCTCAACTCGCGGTCGTCCCTCGCTGACAGCAGGTCAAGCCGGTCCAGCGTACAGGATAACAGGCGGCGATCGACCGGGTTGGTTCTTGACCCGCAGGATATCCCCGAAATGCGGAAGGCCGGGCTCAGGGATTCCATCCGGTAGCCGAGACAAACCGCGCTGGGGTTTGTATCCCGGATTTCCAGGTCCGCGACGGCGAAATTGCCGAAACGGGTCGCCATCAGATGGGGGACGGTCGTGCGTGTGACGGACAGGCCGTCGATAGAGGCAAGACGCGCCATATCAACGAAGAAACCGGGCGGTTCGGTGGCCGGGCCAGCGATGCGGTGCAGGCTTATCCGCATCCATGGCTCCTGCCGTTCGCTGTCCTTGCCGAAATCTCCGAATGTGAGCGTATCGATCCGGCTGCCGTCCGTGTGACGCCTTGCGCTATAGTCGTCAGCGGGGCGGCTGAAGAGGCCGCCGCTGAAGGCATAGATTGGTATCGGCTTGCGGATCGAGGTCCATGCAGGTTCGCTCTTGTCCGGACGGACAGATTGCGCGAGCAGGAATGCGGGCGGATTCAGCAGTGCGTGCACCGTGCCGGCCATTGCGGCAAGCGTGAGGAAAGTCCACAGGGTCCGGCGGAAAAGCCGGCGGGCGATCCCGGGACGCTTTAGTCTGAATTCCGGTCTGAACTCCCCGGATGTCGCCGCCGCCTTGCGGTTGTCCGGCTCCACTGGGGGCGCGCTGGCGCGGGCCCCGAAAACACTACGCATATTGACACTCCCCGGCTCTTGAAAGCTCTTGGCGGGGACAATTTGACCGGACTTCTTTACCCGGAGGTAATCACCGGCACCGGATCTGGTCTCAGGGTGAATACGCCGTAAATGCGGAAAATGGGGCCGAAAAGCCATCCGGACGCGGATTTTTGCGGCATTCTGGTGGTTCAGGTCCGGTTCAGTCTGCTCGGGTCATTGACACAGCCGCGGCAGGGGTGTTTCTGGCGATTTTCGAGCAAGGTCCGTTCACCGGTTTGACGAGATAGGGTTAAAGATGGCTTTCAAAGTTGCAGTCGCCGGCGCTACCGGAAATGTCGGCCGCGAGATGCTGAGCATTCTCGCCGAGCGGCGCTTTCCGGTGAGCGAAGTTGTGCCGCTGGCTTCCAGCCGTTCGATCGGTCAGGAAGTTTCGTTCGGCAACAAAACGCTCAAGTGCAGACATCTCGACACATATGATTTCTCCGATACCGATATCTGCCTGATGTCGGCGGGTGGCGATGTCTCCAAG
>JAGREQ010000393.1 GCA_020446465.1 Novosphingobium sp.
CATGATCCGCAATCAGGACCAGACGCCGGAGCGGCTCCAACGCATTGCAACGCTTCTGGAAAACGCGAATGTCGCAAATGGAAAAGACGCAGATCTTCTGCGCACCCTGGGCCTCACTCTGGTTCGCGCCGGCCGCGAGAACGAGGCTTTGCCCATTCTCGAAAAAGCCCTGAAACTGGAGCCGGACGTCAAAAGTGCGCGCGCCCTTTACGCCCGCGCCCTTCGTGGAGCGGAACGCTACGCCGAAGCGGCAGAGCAGTTCAAGAAGCTCCTGCCATCACATCCGGAATCCCATAATTTCCATCGCTATGCTGCCGGCGCCCTGAGCCTGGCAGGCAAGAAAGAAGAAGCCGCAAGACTTTTTGCCGATTTCGTAACAGCGCGGCAAGCCAAGGTTCCGGACAATTTCGACGAGGGCTTCGACGCCCTTTGGGAGAAGGCGAAAACATACGAAATCCCTGCCCCCCGTCTTGAATTTGGCTGGAAATTGAGGGCCGACAAGTCGATCGACCGTTCAGAATGGGAATTGCGGGCAAAGTGGGGATACCTCGCTGATCAGTTCATCATTGACTGGATCGAATGTCGTGATGACCAGATTCATGACGCCATGCGTAAACTGGCCGATCTGTCCTCTGCCGAACGAGCCTTCGCACGCATCGACCAATCAAAGGGTATGATTCTGGCGTCCGCGCATATTGGCCCGATGTTCGCAGGTCCGCTTGCACTTGAACTGATAGGCGTGGATTCGCGCTGGCTCGCATCGACCCCCGGTTCCATAACCACCGCCTACGGCCAGCGACTTATCTCGACCAGCGATCAAACCGGCGCAGAAGTCGCGCGCCAGACCATTCACACCCTTAAAGAAGGTAAAGCTGCCGTAATTGCGGTCGACGGCGCAATTTCCCTATCGGCTCCACGTGTGCCGTTTGAAGGACAACATATTACGCTTTCAACTTTCGCGCCGCGCCTTGCATATCGCATGGGTGTCCCATCGATCTTTGTCGCGCCGAAATGGAATAAAGGACGAATTGATTTCGTGATCGAGCCACTGCCTGATCCGATCGAAGGAGAAACTGCCGATGCACACGCTGCGCGCTGGCAATCTGCATTTTTGACAAAGTTGCGTGCGTACTTGTCCGGCGATCCTGAAAATCTGCGTCTCGCGGGTGGAATCTGGCGACATCTCACGCTACCGGACGCCGACTGGGTCTAGCCCCGCACGGGTCGCCGTGCATTCACACGCACAATAAAAGAAGATATGACAGGAAACTCTCCCCCCTCCCCCATCCGTCGCGTTCTGGTCACTGGCGCTGCCGGATTTATCGGCTTTCACTTGTCTAAACTGCTACTGGATGAAGGTTTCATCGTCCACGGCTACGACGGAATGACCGATTACTACGATGTAAACCTCAAACGGCGCCGGTTGCAGATGCTGAAACAGCATCAGACATTCAGTGCAACCGAAGGGATGCTTGAAGATGACAGGCTGTTGATGGATGTCGCTGCCGATTTTCATCCGGACGCCATTGTCCATCTCGCTGCACAGGCAGGTGTGCGTTACAGCCTTGAAAATCCGCGCGCCTATATCGACAGCAACCTTGTGGGCACGTTCAATGTGATGGAAGCGGCTCGTGAACTGGGCGTGGCGCACCTCCTCATGGCCTCCACCTCATCGGTATATGGCGCGAACGAGGTCATGCCGTTCACGGAAACGGAAAGAGTCGAAACGCAACTGACACTCTACGCCGCGACCAAGAAAGCGAATGAGAGCATGGGCCATTCCTATGCCCATCTCTGGAACCTCCCGACTACGATGTTCCGCTTTTTCACCGTCTATGGGCCGTGGGGCCGTCCAGATATGGCGCTGTTCAAGTTTGTCGATGCGATGCTCGAAGGTCGCCCGATAGACATCTACAATAACGGCGAAATGTATCGCGACTTCACTTACGTTTCTGATCTGGTGAAGGGTATTCGCCTGTTGATCGACACCCCTCCTGTAAGGCCAGAACCAGAGGCGCAAGTAGATCCGGGCGACAACCTTTCGCCAGTGGCGCCCTATCGGGTGGTCAATATCGGTAATGGTGAAAAAGTGAGCCTGCTCGATTTCATTGCCGGGATTGAAAAGGAACTGGGTATCAAGGCCATACGTAACTACATGCCCATGCAGAAAGGCGATGTGCCCGCCACCTGGGCCGATGCTTCATTGCTGCGCAAACTGACAGGATATGCGCCCGCCA
>JAGREQ010000394.1 GCA_020446465.1 Novosphingobium sp.
CCTTGGCCAGACTTCTCACCCAGCTTTCCGGCTTTGACCATGTCGATAAGAATTTGCGGCGGTGCGAAACGCGAACCGTGCGCGGCTTCCAATGCGCGTGCAACGTCCAGACGCACATCGAGACCGACAATATCGCTCAGGCGCAGTGGGCCCACCGGATGACGATAGGCAAGCGTTGCTGCACGGTCGATTTCCTCCGCGCTCGTCACACCGCTCTCCAGCATCCGCATGGCCTCCAGTGAAGCAATCAGATCCAGACGGCTTGTCGCAAAACCGGGAATATCGCGCACGACCAGCGATTCCTTGCCCATCCAGTGTGCAAATTCCTGCGCTGTGGCAACCGCTGCATCCGCGCTCATTTTACCGCGGACGATCTCCACCAGTTTGAGCGACCAGACCGGGTTGAAAAAGTGCATACCAAGAAAATTGGCTTTATCGGGAACCGCCTCGGACAGCGCGTCGATCGATAGCGCACTGGTATTCGTCGCCAGCAAAGAAGGCGAACGGGTCGACGCCTCGGCAAGAACTGTCCGCTTCAAATCAATATCTTCGAACACGGATTCGACAATCAGGTCGAACCCCTCCGGGAGATCCGCGATCGCACTGATCCGTTTGACCCTGCCCTGCAACGCGACAGCCTCCGCATCATTCAACTTGCCGCGTTTCACAGCTCCCGAAGAAGTGTCACGAATGACCAGTTCCATCGCCTGCGCACGCGCATCATCCTTCTCGACCACGACCACTTCGCCGCCCGCCTGCGCACATACATAGGCGATGCCAACCCCCATCGTCCCACCGCCAATAACCGCTATCCGCCTCACTTGCCGCTCCATCCGGATTCCTGCTTTTCAACAAAAGTTTGAGCGTTTGCCTTTGCATCAACGGCGAACATCGATGCACCGCTCATGGTGTTCTTGCGCTCAGACAGATTGATCTGAACCAGCAGGGCGCTGGCCCCCCTGTTGAACTCCACTGAATTTCCAGTTTCATTGAACACAGCAGGTCAGCTCTTGTGCTTTTCTGCAAACGCACCAATCGCGGCCTGTGCATCGCGCACGGCACGCGTATCGAGTTCACGACCGATCATGTCAGCAAGCGGTATTATTTCGATATCGCGCTGCAGCGCGTATGTTGGATTATAATTTACTGGCAAGTGATAGGGCGGAATGAGCGTTCCAAAACGCAGTCTGCTGGACACTCCGACTCTCCCACTAAACGTCACTTGTGATTTTTTCATCTTTGTTCAGCCTTGCCCGGCTTGCATGGTGCGACAACAGTTTGCCGCGGGTCGACTGAACATTCGCTGTCGCCCTCGATTTACAACACTATTGTTGCAAGGTCAATCAGGTGCATTTATCGGCAGATCAGCCCTGATGCCTGGTGCCGCTGGTGCAAACTGTCCCGGAATGTGACTTTGTGGAAAGAATCAAGGTTAACCGCCTGTTGTGATGCCTAATGCGCGGTTAATGCATCAGGTATGCGACGCGCTCTTGTTCTTTCTGACGAAGTTGCCCGGCACCCTTTCCGGGCCAGTCTGCCTGCCCATTGCCGTGTCGGCATCCCGCTGGATGAACTGCGCGACCGGCGCAAAGGCTGGTCCATGCAGGATTTGCGGGATTTCCTGCTCGCGTACTGCGCCTGCTTTGTCGCAGTCACTGCGTTCATTCTTTGACAGGTATCACCCGTCAGGCTTTTGCGGGGAGCGGGTCTTCGACCTGATGCAACCTGCGGCCCAGCCATGCTGACATAACGCACATGGCCGCAGTGAACAGCAACTGATCGACAACCGCCACGCCCAGATAGCTAAGGCCACCTGCGAGCAGCGCGCCTGACACCATGGCGCCGGAGTTCACAATGTTGTTGGCCGCGATAGTCCGCGCCGCCTGCGATTTTTCCACGCGGGTGGTGAGAAAGGCATAGAGTGGCACAACGAACATGCCGCCCGAAATCGCAATTCCCAATAAAGAAAGCAGCAACGGGATTGCGTGAGGCATTTCGACGAAATCCTTCACGCCAAGCAGGGGGCTGCCCGCTTCCACAGGCCATTCCCGGCAGACCAGATAGAACGCGACCACAAATGCGCCCATAACAAGGACGGACACAGGGCTGTAACGCGCTGAAACCGTCCCCTTCAGCAGGGCGTTGATCGACATTGACCCGATTGCAACCCCGATCGAGAAAATTACCAGAAACAGGCTCGCAACTTCCTTGCTGGCCATCAGCACA
>JAGREQ010000395.1 GCA_020446465.1 Novosphingobium sp.
ATCCGCGAAGGTGGCCGCACGGTCGGTTCGGGTGTTGTTTCGAAGGTTACGAAGTAATCTTCGGATAAAAACCCTGAAAAGGTTTACGGGCTCGTTCCTCTACGGAGGGGCGGGCCCTTTCCTTTTGATAGAGAGCGCCGCCTTCGCCAGGACTGAATTATGAAAAATGCCTCTTTTCGGGGTTGCCAGATTCGCAAGTCCTACGTATACGCGCGCCCACAGGCAGGGATTCGTCCCTGATCGACAGAATTCATGGAAGGCCGCCCGTACCGGGAAACCGGGTGAAGCGGGGCGGGCTTTTCTTTTTTGCGGGTTGGAAACGGCTCGCGTGGCTCTTTCGCATCGGTAATGGAAATGGAAGCTCAGAATATCCGCATTCGCCTCAAGGCGTTCGATCATCGCGTGCTCGACCAGGCAACTGGTGAAATCGCAGACACCGCACGTCGTACAGGTGCGCTTATTCGTGGCCCCATTCCGCTGCCGACGCGTATCGAAAAGTTCACGGTGAACCGTGGGCCGCACATCGACAAGAAGTCGCGTGAACAGTTTGAAGTTCGCACATACAAAAGGCTGCTGGACATTGTGCAGCCGAACGCCCAGACGGTTGACGCGCTGATGAAGCTCGATCTTGCTGCTGGCGTAAACGTCGAAATTAAGCTCGCTTAATTCGCGTACCCGGTCGGCGGTCACGACCTTAAACAGGGCCGGGAATTTCAGGGGCGCTCGATGGCCCCGCCGGTTTTGAAAGAAACAGGCAAGACATTGGGATACCGCCGGGTCGCTCTCTTGTGGGGCAAACATGATCCGGGCTGCGTCCCCCGTCTCGCTCTCTCCCGGAAGGGGAGGGCACTCAGCCCGGACGGGGCTCGCATCACAACTGGGCTGAACATGCCTTTCGAGGATGGTCCTCGTCAGGCCTCTGTAGGAGTATGGATCATGCGTACTGGCGTGATCGCCAAGAAGGTCGGGATGACTCGTCTGTTTCAGGACGATGGTCGGCATGTGCCCGTCACTGTTCTGGCGCTTGAAAATTGCCAGGTCGTTTCGCACCGCACGATGGATCGCGACGGATATGTCGCTGTTCAGCTCGGCGCGGGTGAGGCCAAGCAGAAAAACGTTGCCAAGCCGCAGCGCGAACATTTCGCCAAGGCTGAAGTGCCGCTGAAAAGCCGCGTTGCCGAATTCCGTCTGGAAAGCGAAGACGCGCTGCTGCCGGTAGGTGCTGCGATTTCCGCCGAGCATTTTATTGCAGGCCAGAAAGTCGACATCACGGGTCACACGCAAGGCAAGGGCTTTGCCGGCGCCATGAAGCGCTGGGGCTTCGGCGGCCTACGTGCGACGCACGGTGTGTCGCTCTCGCACCGCTCCCACGGTTCAACGGGTAACCGTCAGGATCCGGGCAGGGTGTTCAAGAACAAGAAGATGGCTGGTCACATGGGTGATCGTCAGCGCACGCAGCAGAACCTGGAAGTGGTTCGCACCGATGCGACGCGCGGCCTTATCTTCATCAAGGGTTCCGTGCCTGGTGCCAAGAACGCATGGTTGCTGGTGCAGGACGCTGTGAAGCTGTCTGCGCCTGAGGATCTGCCGTTCCCCGGTGCAATTCTGGAAGACCTCGTGGCGCAGCCCGAAGTTGAGCAGGCACCGGTTGAGCAGGTTGCTGACGCTGCCCCTATCACTGAAGCCGCCGAGGGTGCCAAGCCCGAAGCCGATGAAAACAAGGAGGGCTGATCCCGTGAAGGTGAAGGTCCAGAAAATCGACGGCAAGGCCTCGGGCGATATCGAGCTTAACGATGCCGTGTTCGGTGTTGAGCCGCGCGCTGACATCCTGCATCGCGTTGTGACATGGCAGCTTGAAAACCGCCGTGGTCCGGCACGTCCGACGCGTGAACGGTCCGACGTTGCCCGCACCGGCAAGAAGTGGGGTCGCCAGAAAGGCGGCGGCACGGCTCGCCATGGCGATCGCAAGGCTCCGATCTTTATCGGTGGTGGTAAGGCGCACGGCGCGCGTGCACGTGACTTCGGTCAGTCGTTGAACAAGAAGCTGCGCGCACTTGGTCTCAAGATGGCGTTGTCCTCCAAGGCGAAAGATGGCCTTGTTGTCGTCGATACGCTTGAACTCAGCGATGCCAAGACGAAGGCGTTGAAGGGCCACTTCGACAAGGCTGGCTGGAACGGCAAGGTCCTGGTGATCGACGGTGAAACCGTGAATGACGGTTTCGCAC
>JAGREQ010000396.1 GCA_020446465.1 Novosphingobium sp.
ATTCCAAACCCATTCTTACCGAAGCCCGCTTGTGGGAACGCTACTGCATGAAACTGAAGGTCGGAAAAATAGGGACCGCCATGGCAAGCAGCGCAACGGCCACGTCCGTAAAAGAGGATTCCACCGTTCAGCTCAGATTGAGAGATTGGTCCGTCATCAAAGACAAATCGGTGGAATCTGGTGGATCGAACGCGAAACTCGTGACGAATGAAGGCTGCTAAAGCCTGGGCCACGTCTATGAAGCGAATGTGCTCCGGGTCCTTCTTGACCGCTTGCGCCAGCTTTGAACCAATAATTTGATCAGACTTGAAGCGCCTTGTGAGCTGATCCTGAACACCCTCAGCTGTTGTAACATCTTCCTGGGCTAACTTCCGCCGGACTTCACCACTGTCGGCTAGCATTTCCCGAATCTCGACCGAAGGAAGTTGTACAGCGATGAGCATCGGGTCGCTGGAGTTGGCAAGACTGCCAAACTGGCTCACTACTTTTCCGTGATCCAGCTCGACCTTCCCGTCCCAGAAGAAGGTCTCAAAGCCCTTATTCCCCCGACCCCATAGCGGAAGCACATTCCTCGGAAGTATGTCACCCCCAGTGTGCATTCGAGCCGCGCCGATACCCGACGCACCCGCACCCACTGCGTTGGGCAGGCCATCAGTCGAACTAAATTCGTCTAAGTGGCAATCGCGGCAGCTTATCGAACTGTTCAAGCTCATGAGAGGAGAATCGAAGATCAGGCTGCCGACCGCCTCCAGCTTGGGCCTTCTGTCGAACCAAAGCTCCTCCGGGCGCGTGAGACCTCGTTGGATGGCAGCGGCCCGCAAAGTCGAAATACGCAAGCCACCTTCCACTGGGCTATTGTCCGGTTCAAATTCGAATTCGAAAGCAGGCGACTTCGGTCGTTCATTGCATGCCGTCAGCATAAGGCACGCCGCTATCACGAGCAGGACATTACCGGTCCAATTAGTAGCGAATTTCATGAGTCGCGATCACTTCGTCCAGGTCGCTAGCCCTTTCCTCAATCGCAGTGAGGCGCATACGCGACAGTTCATTTTCAGTTAGGCCCCATTGCGTCAGCGACTTTTGGTAGAGGTCGTAGTCCTGGCAGACCAAGAGACCAACTTCTGCCGAATGAAGCTTTAAGCCACTATCTCGCGAAGGATTATCGGCAGCATGTATTTTTGCTTGGTAATGATCGCGCATGGCCCCGTCACACATCTCTACGAGCTTACCGTACTCGCTCTGATTTATGAGGATCAGAATTTCCCGCCAAACTGGTAATCCTGCGACGCCAAGGGCCACACCCAGTGCAATGGCTACAGCATGGGTGAAAAACCTATGGCGCAGAAATGCCGAACGCATTCAAAACCTCTGGCGTGACGGTGCCGGTTACCTTGAGATTGTAGTCCGTCTGAAAGCGTACCAGCGCCGATCTCGTGTTCTTGCCGACGATTCCGTCATCGATCCCATTGTAATAGCCGTATGCGATCAGCGCTCGCTGTACCTTTTTGATGGTCTCCGTGAATGGGTCTTCGACGCTGCCTCCAAATAGACTGTTCGGAGCAACAGCAGGCGAAGAAGGAAGGACGGAACTCGGCGGCGTGCTGCGGGTATTGCGTGCGCGAGGCGCGGGAGGTGGAGGTGGAGGTGGAGTAACGGTAGGATAAGACCTGGTCCTGGATGATCCACTCGAACTGGATCGATGACTGCTATGCGAAGAATGACTCGCATGCGAGCGATGTTGGGCTAGCTGAAAGTAATGCTGGGCGGCGAACCTCTCGATGGCAGCCTCGGGCGAATCTGCTGACCCATCGTGACTGACTGATTGGGCAAGAGCGCGCTGCTCGGACGCTGGAATGGGCAGGACCCCCGCAGTTGCCAGACTAGCTATCAAGAAACGTCGCACCCTCATCAGTTTAGAACCTACAATGGTGAGACATCATCAATCAACTCTTTCGGATGCCACTCAAAGAAACCAGAGCAACGTTCCTGTTCACAACAGTTGCTACAGGCCTCTGAGTAACGTCTCTTCCAATCAGAAATTGAAGCAACTGCATAGTCACGAAATTCTGCAGGCAGGTGACAAAGGGGGATATTGAACACCTTCGCCGAAACACCACGCAAACGCGCATGGTCGAGCGCAAATTCCAGTGGCCCGAATGCGTCGCGGATGTCCACGTACAATGAATCCCA
>JAGREQ010000397.1 GCA_020446465.1 Novosphingobium sp.
CAGGCCATGCCTATGAATCCCACAAACGTAGGCCAGTCGAATCCGTCCATCATTGTGCTGTCAGGCTTTCGAGCAAGGCGATGAAATTGGGAAAACTGGTGGCAATAGGGCGAGTGTCATCCACCTCCACGCCATCGCGGCTGACAAGGCCCGCCACGGCCATCGACATGGCGATGCGGTGGTCAAGGTGCGTTGCGACAGGTGCTCTGTCTGTGGATGTGCCGGGCAGTGGATCGCCGCCGGTTCCTTCTATCACTAGCCCGTCTTCGCGCTCTTCTACGCGCGCACCAGCAGCGGTGAGGGCGGAAGCCATGACAGCTAACCTGTCCGATTCCTTGACGCGCAGTTCTTCCAGCCCGGTTGTCACGGTGCGCCCGCTGGCAAGCGAGGCGGCAACGAACAGCACGGGAAACTCGTCAATCATGGCCGGGGCTAGCGCCGGGTCAACTTCAATGCCGGATAGCGCGGAGTGGCGCACCCGTAAGTCTGCCACAGGTTCGCCGCCCACTTCGCGCCGGTTGAGTTCCTCGATCTGTCCGCCCATCTGGCGCAGCACTGTGAACAACGCGGCGCGCGTAGGGTTGAGGCCGACATTTTCGATCACGCAATCGCTTCCGCCCGCCAGTAGGGCTGCCACAACGAAGAATGCCGCGGAGGAGGGGTCACCCGGCACCACGATCTGCTGCGGTGACAGGTCCGCCTCGCCACGAATCCTGATGATCCGCTCTCCGCCATTTTCCTCGACTGTCAGGTCTGCCCCAAATCCGCGCAACATACGTTCGGAATGATCGCGGGTGGGCACGGGTTCGATAACGGTCGTGATCCCGCGGGTGTTGAGACCGGCCAGCAATACCGCGCTTTTGACTTGCGCGCTGGCGACCGGCAGGCGGTATTCGATCGGCACGGCAGGTTGCGCGCCGCGCACCATAAGCGGCAGGGTTCCACCATCGCTGGCCGTAAACTCGGCGCCCATTTGCGCCAGCGGTTCCATCACGCGGCCCATCGGACGCTTTGAAAGGCTTGCATCGCCGATGAACGTTGCGGTGATCGGATGGCTGGCGACAAGGCCCATCAAAAGCCGGGTTGATGTGCCGGAATTGCCCATGTCGAGCGCTTGTCCAGGCTGCAAGAGCGCCCCGACACCAACACCGTTCACGCGCCATTCGCCTTCGCCTGTGCGCTCAACTTGCGCCCCCATTGCCCGCATGGCAGCAGCGGTGGAAAGCACGTCTTCCCCTTCGAGCAGGCCGGTGATGCGGCTTTCACCCACGGCAAGGGCGGACAGCATAATCGCCCGGTGGCTGATGGATTTGTCGCCCGGCACCCGGATTGTTCCGCGCAAAGGGCCAGAGGCGACAAAACGCCGGGGATGCATTGCAGTGGGATCGGTGGCTTGCAAGCGGTCTTGTCCTTGTTTGGTAAAGGCATGGTTCGCGTGTGCGAGGGTGCCTCTTTCGCGCGCGGCTTTTGACAGCGCCTGCCTGCTATGGCAAGGCGCGCGCCGCGCTCCGGCTGACGGAGATTTTACGGCATAGTGTTTCACGCGTGCCAGCCATGTAATTCTGGTTGGCGAGATTGAGGATATTCGATGGTTAAGCCAGAATGGGGCACGAAGCGTTCCTGCCCGAAATGCGGCACCCGGTTTTATGACCTGGGAAGCGAAGAGCCTGTAACCTGCATCGAATGCGGGGAAAAATGGTATCCCGAACCGGTGCTGAAATCCAAGCAGCCAATCCCGTTCGAGGAAGTTGCCAAGAAGAAGGATCAGGGCCAGGAAGATTCCGACCTTGCCGATGATGATCTGGACATCGACGTTGATGATGACGGCGATTCGCCGGATAACGATGTTGACCTTGGCGGTGATGATGATCTGGGCGTTGGCCCTGCCAAGGACGACGACGACGACAACTGATTGCACTGGCGGGCAAGCGGGGATGAAAATCCCTCTTGCCAAGCCGGGGATGCCCCACTAGAGGCGGCGTCCTTGGCCGCGAGGCTGGACCGGGCGCTCTTCCCAAAGAGTGCTTTGGATTATGGAGTTTGTCGGGGAAACTCGCGCAAATTCAGGATTTTCGGGGCCGTAGCTCAGTTGGGAGAGCGCTACAATGGCATTGTAGAGGTCAGGGGTTCGATTCCCCTCGGCTCCACCATCCTTTCACTTGCTTGCCGATCGAGGGCGGGAAGTG
>JAGREQ010000398.1 GCA_020446465.1 Novosphingobium sp.
GGCATCAGGCGGCGCGATCAGGTGCGAACCATTCTGGACCACGTGGGGGACTGCGCGACGCCTTGCCCGACTGTGCTGATGGGCGACATGAACGAATGGTCGAGCCAGGCCGGATGTTTTCACGCATTTGACGATGGCTGGGACGTGCTGGCGCCGGGCCGCAGTTTCCCGTCCCGCCAGCCGGTCGCTCAGCTTGACCGGATTGCCATTTCGCCAGGATTGACCTGCGTTGAAACGGGCGTCCACCACAGCGCCCTTTCCGCACGCGGTTCGGACCATTTACCCGTCTGGGCGCGGTTGCAGTTCGATTGATTGCTTCGTCTTCTTTCTTTTGATTGGTGTCTGCCATGGCAAAAAACTATCATGTCTACAGAGACAAGCAAATCGCCCTAGCAATTGAAATAGGTGCTGCGATCACTCGTTGGGTCAACTTGGAAGGTGGTATCATACGGCTTTGCGCTATTGCCCTCGGTAGGGATATGCGCGCCACTGCACACCTATTATCCAATTTCAAGACCTTTGCACTTGTCCTAGATTTCACAAGCTCAGCAGTTAAACTTAAGATTACAGATACTCGTGATCAAAAACTGTGGAACTCTCTTACTGAATTTATCCGCGAGCTTTCTGGAGACCGGAACTACATCGCACATGCAGGGATGGTGGCGCATTCCGATAGTGATCCGAACTCAGCTGATTGGGCAGAGGTATTACCATTCGTCGGGCCAACCCAGTTTCACCCGTTTGTGCAGCTTGATCGACGCGACCCAATGGACGTCGCTGAGGTTTCAGAGATCGTTCAAGACATACAACACGCAATCGAGAAATTATCAGAGTTCACTCGCGACCTGGAGCAAGGCGGGCCATGGCCAGATAGATTTCGCGCGCGGGTTGATCGTCGCCGACCACCGATTGCGGTGCGTCGGGCCAAAAATCAAAAAGACGATTCTGACCCACCCTAATCATAGCGGGCGTAACCTAAAGTTGCACCGGCCTGTCACGCTCTGCTATCGAATAATCGCCCCCTGCTTCACCACCACCCCACTGCCTAAAAAATAGGCAGGTGCGTAAAAAGCGGGCTGGCCCCGCGTTGGCTCCGCAGTCAGGCCACGGATAAAATCAGGCCAATTGAACGATCCTGATGGTTTGGCACACCCTTTGCATTAGCCCTCTCAGCCGGTGATCCTCCGGCAAGGCTAGCAGGGGTCAACGATGAAATTCATCATTGCCATAATCAAACCATTCAAGCTCGATGAGGTGCGCGAAGCACTCAGCGCCATCGGCGTTGCGGGCATGACCGTGTCCGAAGTCAAAGGCTTCGGACGCCAGAAAGGACAGACTGAAATATACCGCGGGGCGGAGTATTCGACGAATATGCTCCCCAAGGTGAAGGTCGAGATAGCGGCATCCGACGCGGTCGCGCCGCAAGTCGTCGAAACCATCCAGCAAGTGGCCAGCACGGACTCCATCGGGGACGGAAAGATCTTCGTGCTCGATCTCGCGTCCGTCACGCGCATCCGAACCGGAGAAACCGGGGACACCGCGCTGTGAGCTGCGCGCCAATGCCAGACCTTGGCGACAAGAGGGGTAACACCATGATTCGCAAACTTCTCTGCGGCGCGGGCGCTTTGGGCGCTTCGATGTTCGCCGCGACATCCGCTTGGGCGCAGGAGGTGGCCGAGGCCGCCACTGACGCCGCCACGACTGCCGCTGATGCGGCGGCAACCGCTGTTGCACCCGTTGCAGAAGCGGCTGCTGCCGTTCCCAATCCGGGCAACAACGCCTGGATGATGACATCCACCGTGCTGGTGCTGTTGATGATCCTTCCGGGCCTTGCCCTGTTCTATGGCGGTCTGACCCGTTCCAGGAACATGCTTTCCATGATGACCCAGATTGGCGCCACGGCTGCTCTGGCCATGGTGATCTGGGTGATCTGGGGTTATTCGACCGCGTTCGGCCCTGAAGGCAATGCTTTCTATAGCTGGGGGAACCTGTTCCTTGGTGCCACCACGCCGGACAGCACGGCTGCGACCTTCTCTGACGAAGTGATCAGCGAATATGTCTTCATCAGCTTCCAGATGACTTTTGCCGCGATTACCGCTGCCCTCATTCTGGGTGCAACGGCAGAGCGCATGAAGTTTTCCGCGCTGATGGTGTTTTTGCCGATCTGGCTCACCATCGTCTATTTC
>JAGREQ010000039.1 GCA_020446465.1 Novosphingobium sp.
AATGGCACGAAGTTCTGGATCACCAATTCGCCTTATGCCGATACGCTGGTGGTCTATGCCAGAACCGACCCGGATGCAGGCCACAGAGGGATCACGACATTCCTGATTGAACGCGGGTTTGACGGATTTTCCATCGGCCAGAAAATCGAAAAGATGGGTATGCGCGGCAGCCCCACCGCTGAACTGGTGTTCGATGACTGCTTCGTGCCCGATGAAAACGTGATGGGTAGCGTTGGCGGCGGCGTCGAAGTGCTGATGAGCGGCCTTGATTATGAACGGGTTGTCCTTTCCGGTGTGCAGACGGGTATCATGCAGGCCTGCCTTGATGTCGTGATCCCCTACCTTAATGAACGCAAACAATTCGGCCGCCCCATTGGTGAGTTCCAGCTTATGCAGGCCAAGGTGGCGGACATGTATGTCGGCCTGCAATCGGCGCGGGCTTACGCCTATGCTGTTGCCCGTGCTTGCGATGCGGGCAGGACAACGCGGTTCGGTGCGGCTGGTGCCGTGCTGCTGGCTAGCGAGAACGCGTTTCGCATAGCGGGGGAGGCAGTGCAGGCGCTGGGAGGGGCTGGCTATACGACAGACTGGCCGGTTGAACGCTTCCTGCGCGATGCCAAACTGATGGACATTGGCGCAGGCACGAACGAAATTCGCCGGATGCTGATAGGGCGCGAATTGCTGAAAGCGGCGGGCAAGGCATGAGCGGGCCGGTCATCCCGACAATGCTTGATCGCGCTACGCCAGAGGCAAAGGCGCGCCACGCGCATAACAGCGCTCTTGCAGAGGAATTGCGCGCCAGGGTTGCCGCAGCAGCGCTTGGTGGCAACGAAAAATCCCGCGAACGGCATATCGCGCGCGGCAAACTTCTGCCTCGTGAAAGGGTGGAACGGCTGCTTGACCCCGGTTCACCCTTTCTTGAAATCGGACAACTGGCCGCCAACGGCATGTATGGGGGCGATGTCAACGGCGCATCGATCATTGCGGGAATAGGGCGCGTTTCAGGCCGCCAGGTCATGATTGCCGCCAATGATCCGACAGTCAAAGGCGGCGCCTATTACCCGATGACAGTGAAGAAGCATCTTCGCGCACAGGAAATCGCTGAGGAAAATTGCCTGCCTTGCATCTATCTGGTGGACAGCGGCGGAGCGAACCTGCCCTATCAGGCAGACGTCTTCCCCGACCGCGATCACTTTGGCCGCATTTTCTTCAATCAGGCACAGATGAGCGCGCGCGGTATCCCGCAAATTGCGTGCGTGATGGGCAGTTGCACCGCTGGCGGGGCCTATGTCCCGGCCATGAGCGACGAGAGCGTGATTGTGCGCGATCAGGGCACGATCTTTCTGGCCGGGCCACCACTGGTGAAGGCCGCAACGGGTGAGGAGATCAGCGCCGAGCAATTGGGCGGCGGGGATCTTCACGCCCGAAAATCAGGCGTGGTCGATCACCTTGCAGACAGCGACGAACATGCACTGACGATTGTGCGCGATATCGTGAGCAACCTTGGCGCCCAAAAAGGCGCGCATGTGACGATGCAGGAACCGCGCGCCCCCATATACGACCCGCGCGAACTTTACAGCATCGTGCCCGAAGATGTGCGCGCCCCATACGATGTGCACGAAGTCATCGCCCGGATTGTCGATGGATCGCAGTTTCACGCGTTCAAGGCGCTTTATGGCAGTACGCTGGTTTGCGGTTTTGCCCATATCCACGGAATCCCCGTGGCCGTGCTCGCCAACAATGGCGTGCTGTTTTCAGAAAGCGCGCAAAAGGGCGCACATTTCATAGAGCTTGTCTGCCAGCGTGGCATTCCCCTGCTGTTCTTGCAAAACATTTCAGGCTTCATGGTTGGCGGCAAATATGAAGCCGAAGGTATCGCCAAGCACGGGGCCAAGCTGGTCACGGCGGTTGCGACCGCGACCGTTCCGAAAGTCACCGTCATCATCGGCGGCAGTTTCGGGGCAGGCAATTATGCCATGGCGGGCCGGGCCTATGGTCCGCGCTTCCTGTTCACATGGCCCAACAGCCGCATATCGGTTATGGGCGGAGAGCAGGCGGCAAGCGTGCTGGCAACAGTCCACCGCGATGCGGACACCTGGACGCCCGAAGAAGCCGAGGCTTTCAAAGCCCCGATCCGCCAGAAATACGAAGACGAAGGCAACCCCTATTACGCAACCGCGCGCCTGTGGGACGATGGTATAATCGACCCGGCACAGACCCGCGATGTGCTGGGGCTTGCGTTTTCGGCTTGTCTTCAGGCGCCGATACCGGAGGCACCCCGCTTCGGCGTGTTCAGGATGTGATGACAATGTCTGTGCATGACAACGGGCAAGACAAGGTCGGTATGCCTCGCTGGCTGGTCATTGGTTTTGCCATAAAACTTGTCCTTGTCGTCAGCATAACCCTTGCGGTTGTCTGGTGGGCGAACCGATGATCGTCTCCCTCCTCATCGCCAACCGCGGTGAAATCGCCTGCCGCGTGATCCGCACCGCCCGGCGCCTCGGCATTCGCACCGTTGCGGTCTATTCCGATGCGGATATCGATGCGCTTCATGTGCGAATGGCAGATGAGGCGGTGCATATCGGCCCGCCGCCTGCCAGCGAAAGCTATCTTGCCGGCGCAAGGATTATCGCTGCGGCGAGGGAAACAGGGGCAGAAGCGATCCATCCGGGCTATGGCTTCCTGTCGGAAAACGCAGCCTTTGCACAAGCCGTGCTCGACGCGGGGCTGATCTGGGTCGGGCCAAAGCCGGATTCAATCCGGGCCATGGGCCTCAAAGATGCAGCCAAGACGCTGATGACAAAGGCGGGCGTGCCAGTGACGCCCGGCTATCTGGGTGAGGACCAGTCCGAAGCGCGGCTGAAAGCCGAAGCGGACGCTATCGGCTATCCCGTTCTTATCAAGGCTGTCGCAGGTGGCGGCGGTAAAGGGATGCGCAAGGTGGATAGTGCAGAGGCGTTCACCGATGCGCTTACTTCTTGTCAGCGTGAAGCGGCCAGTGCGTTCGGCAACGATCGTGTGCTGGTAGAAAAGTGGATTGCTTCACCCCGGCATATCGAAGTGCAGGTCTTT
Organism: Novosphingobium sp.; assembly: GCA_020446465.1. GTDB lineage: Bacteria > Pseudomonadota > Alphaproteobacteria > Sphingomonadales > Sphingomonadaceae > JAWKXU01. The sequence continues at coordinate 3,073 of JAGREQ010000039.1, forward strand.
GGCGACCAGCACGGCAACGTCATCCACTTGTTCGAGCGGGATTGTTCGCTCCAGCGCCGCCATCAAAAGGTGGTGGAAGAAGCCCCCGCCCCTGGCATGGACGCGGCAACCCGCGAAGCGATCTGCACCGCCGCCCTCCGCGCGGCACAAGCGGTGGATTATCAAGGTGCGGGCACGATCGAGTTCATTGCCGACGGGGCCGAAGGGCTGCGGGCTGACCGCATCTGGTTCATGGAAATGAACACGCGCTTGCAAGTCGAACATCCGGTGACGGAAGAAGTGACCGGCATTGATCTGGTCGAATGGCAATTACGCATCGCCAGTGGCGAGCCGTTGCCTTGCAAGCAGGTCGACCTGCACATCCAGGGCCACGCCATTGAAGTGCGGCTCTACGCCGAAGATCCGGCCAACGGGTTCCTCCCCAGCACTGGCCCGCTGGAAGCATTCGCATTGCCAGAACACGTTCGCGTCGAAACCGGGGCGGAACAGGGCGATGCCGTTTCCCCCTATTACGATCCGATGATCGCCAAGCTGATTGCCCATGGCGATACGCGAGAGGAAGCGCGTGCTGCCCTTGCCGAAGCAGTGGGAGAGGTCGTTGCCTGGCCAGTACGAACCAATGCGGGTTTTCTCGTCAAGGCGCTTGACCACCCGGCTTTTATATCTGGTGATGTCGATACCGGGCTGGTCGCGCGGGCCGGGGAGCACCTCCTGCCCGAAGCCAACCCCAGCGAAGACGCGCTCACGGATGCTGCCGGATACCTTGTGGGCATCCAGCCACTCGCCGGGTTCCGGCTTAATGCGCCAGCGGTTCGCGAAGCAATGTTCCTCCTCGATGGCAAGCCAGTGAAAATTGCCCTCAATGGCGGCGAAGACGAAGGCGCTGAGGAAGTGATCCTTGCCGAAAATGGCCAGTCATGGCGTCTCGCCAAATGGCGCATCGACGCCAGCAACGCCGCGACGGCGAGTGATGGGGCAATTCTTGCGCCGATGCCGGGGCGTGTCACTGCTGTAGAGGTGAAAGAAGGCAGCACCGTCAGCAGGGGGCAGCGATTGCTCGTTCTTGAAGCGATGAAAATGGAACACGCACTGCTGGCCCCGTTTGACGGCACCGTGGAATCGCTGATGGTGAGCGCGGGCGCGCAAGTGGACGTGGAACAGATCCTCGCCCAGGTGACGCCACTGGACAGGTAATTTCAATCCAGCAAGGCGACTTCCGTTGCCCTGTCACCGGAAAACGGGTTGCGACCGTGCCCGGTCAACAGGTTGTCCAGGATCATCACGTCGCCATCACGCCATTTCCACGAATAGGTAAATCGGTCGACAACCTGCTGGAATGCCTTGTCTTCATCTTCGGGCAATTCATTGCCATCGCCAAGGAACGCACCCGATGGGTATTCCTGCTGTTCGCGAAGAGCGGCGGCCTGTCCGGTGTTGTCATACGACCCACGGAAAAAGTGCGCGATGTGCACACCGCCGCGATAGACCGTCTCACCCGTTTGCGGATGCGCCACAAACGCATCTTCCAGATTGAACACGGTCAGGCTGCCATCGTCATGCCAATGCGGCCGCAATTGCTGGCGGGCGCAGACTTCCTCCACCTCTTTTTCGGATTCGGTATAAAACGCAAAGTCCCAGCCGCGTTTGTCCATCAGGCGGTTTTGTTCCTTGCTGCCCGTTTTTGCAGCAAAGTTGCGTATATTCTCGATCCCCAGCGTTTCCAGCTTGTCGCGAATACCCGCCGGCATTGCGGCTGTGACCTTGCGCATGTCAGCAATGATCGTTTCGCCACCCTCTTCCGCCACTTTGCGGGCGAAGAACGCGATCCGTGCCGGGTAATCATGCAGGTAGAACAGTTCCTGATGAATCGGAATTGTCTGGTCGCCCGTGCGCTGCGTCGCTTCGTAAACACCCTTGGCAACAGAACGCCGCGCTGCCGCGCCGCCCTGATAATTGCCGGAATAGGCCGGAAAACATTCCGTGACTGCACCGAAATCTTCCGACGCAACCAAGGGAAAACCGCGCAGAACGATCCCACCGTGTTTCAGAATAAGCGCATCGAGTGCATCACGATGGTCACGCACTCACTGGACGACATCGCCCGGTTCGGCAAAGGCCCCGGGCCGGGCTTCTATAAACAGGGGGGGCCTGTCATCTCCTTCTGCCCGGCAGGTGACTTTATCTCCGAGCGACTGGTTCACGTCTGCAACAGTCATCTGTCCTCACTCCCTGTATGACGGGTCAATCCGGTCCATTCTGCGCACAAGCGCATCCCACTGCAATTTGCCACCGACCAGACCGGGGTTGCCGACCGCGATTTGGCGCGTATTTTCAAGCGCGGCGTCCGACATGGACAGGCCATTTTCCAGTCCGCCCGCCAGTGCGGCAACCTGTATCCGGCACGCCATTTCCAGCCTGTAGAGATAGATGAACGCCTCCCCACAGGTCCGGCCACATGCCAGCAGGCCATGGTTGCGCAGGATCAGCATGTTGCCACTGCCGAGGTTGGCAATCAGCCGGTCGCGTTCTTCAAAATTGAGCGCGACCCCTTCATAATCGTGATAACCAACCAGCCGCTCGACCAGCCCGGCATGTTGCGACAGTGGCAGCAAACCGCATCGCATCGCCGAAACGCCGCTGCCCGCTGCGCTGTGCGTGTGGATGACGACATGGGCATCCTCTCGCACACTGTGGACCGCACCGTGGATTGTATAGCCGGTGGGGTTCAGCCCCAGATCGACATCCGGTTTCAGGACCACGTCGCCATCCAGCGTGATCTTGTAAAGGTTGGACGCGGTCACTTCGTCATAGAGAAGCCCGTATGCGTTGATAAGCACATGGCCCGGTTCACCCGGCACACGCATGGTGATGTGGTTGGCGATGAGATCCGTCATCCCCAGGTGGTGCAAGATGCGGTAAAGCGCGGCCAGTTCCACCCGCGCGTTCCACTCCGCCGCGCTTACGCGTGACCGCATCGAGTCGGATTTCATTGCCAGTTGCGCCACGACAGTCTCCTTTCAGCTGATTGTGAGTCCAGCGAAGTTACCATCACGCCGCCAGTTTTCCCACATTTCGAAAAAATCAGAAGCGGGAAAATACATCCCCGATCCAATCGCGCTGCGCCGGTCTTCCGCCTTGCCTTCGGCATTGAAATAGCCGGGCGTGCAGGCTTCCTGAAACGGACGGCGCAGTTCATTCTTTTCGGCGATGACATCCTGCCAGCCGGCTTCGGCCTCCTTTGTCGTTTCCACCATCTTGCAGCCATTCTGGAGGCAATGAAGGATGATGAAAGTCAGGTGGTCTACCTGTTCCTGCAACATGTGCGGCACACTGATCGTGGTGCCGGTCTGGGTCAGGCCCATGAAGAAGATATTCGGAAAACCGTGACTGAACAGCCCGTGATATGTGACCAGACCTTGCGCCCACTTTTCCGAGATCAACGCGCCATTACGTCCCTTGATGTCATAACCGGCCTGATGGGACCATGTCGTTCCCAGTTCAAAGCCGGTACACAGGACAAGGCAATCAAGCGTGTATTCCTTACCATCCACGACGACGCCAGATTCCGAAATACGATCGACACCGCCGCTCACATCAACCAGTTCGACATTGTCGCGATTGAAAATGGGCAGATATTCGTCGCTGAAACCGGGGCGTTTGCATAGCGTCCGGTAATAGGCTTTCAGCTTTGCAGCCGTTTCAGGGGCGCTGACATTCTCTTCGACCCGCGCCCGGACAATCTCGTTATATTCGTAATCGGCGATTTCCTGTGCTTCACCGATTGCTTCGGCGGATTGTTCTTCGGCAGGCACGGACTTTGCCGCCTCCACCATCCTGCGGAAAAAACGCGCCCACCCGTCATCAAGGTCGCACTCCACATCACGACCACTCGACAAGTCAGTAAAGCTCTTCTCACGCGCTTTTTGCCAGCCTTTGGGAAGCGATTTGAACCATTCAGGATCAGTCGGACCATTATCGCGGACGCCAACAGCGGTAGGAGTCCGCTGGAAAACTGTCACCGATCTGGCTGATTTGGCCAGTTGCGGAATAACCTGCAACCCGGTCGCCCCTGTTCCCATCACGCCGACATCCTTGTCGGCCAGTCCGGTGAGGTTCCCTTCCGTCGTTCCGCCCGTGTAATCGTAATCCCAGCGCGCGCTGTGAAAGATGTGGCCCTTGAAATCCGCGATGCCCGGAATGCCAGGCAATTGCGGGCGGCTGAAAATCCCGCTTTGCGTCGTCACAAAGCGGGCGGCAAAGCGATCTCCCCGGTCAGTCTGGACGATCCAGCGCGCCTTGCCCTCATTCCATTCCATGCCAGCGACCTTTGTCTGGAATAGGGCCCTATCGTACAAGTCGAATTGTCGCCCCAGAAGCTGGCAATAGGCGAATATCTCCGACCCCCGTACATAGCGTTCCGTCGGCATGTAGCCGGTTTCTTCCAGAAACGGCAGGTAGATATAGGATTCAACATCGCAGCGCAGCCCCGGATACCTGTTCCAGTACCACGTGCCGCCAAAATCAGCCGCAATGTCGAGGATGCGAAAATTGTCGATCCCGTTCTTGCGGAACGTCGCCCCGGCCTGAAGCCCGCCAAATCCGCCGCCGATAACGAGGACATCCAGGTCTTCAACCAGTGCCTCGCGCGCTGGAGGCTCTCCCGCGTAAGGATCATCGGCGAAATGTTCCAGCGCACCTTCGGCAAAGTTGTACTGGTCCGTTCCCTCTTTCTTGAGCCTGCGTTCCCGTTCCTGCTGGTATTTCTTCCGGATTTCTTCGGCCCGGTCCTGTGAAATGTTGCGATTGTCAGACATGTCGATCTTTCAGATAGGGTTCGCAGCAGGTGGTCAGTCCAGGCTGGAGAGCATCTCGCGTCGGAATGGCAGCAGGTCTGCCATGCGGCCCTCGCGCACCTTTTTGGCCCAGTCCGGGTTGGCAATCAGGGCACGGCCCACCGCGATAAGATCAAATTCGTCCTGCTCCAGACGGTCAATCAGATCCCCAAGGCCGCTGTTGTCGTCGCGATTGCCATGAGCCAGCGTGGACATGAAATCGCCGCTCAATGTAACCGAACCAACGCTGATCGACGGCAAGCCGGACAGTTTGCGCGTCCAGCCCGCCAGATTGAGCGTGCTGTCTTCATACATCGGTTCCCAGAACCGGCGCTGCGAACAATCGAAGATATCGACGCCTGCATCGACAAAATCCCCCAGAAACGCCTCAAGCTCCTGCGGGGTTGCCCATGGCCGGGCATCGTAATCCTGCAATTTCCACTGGGAAAAACGCAGCAAGATCGGAAAATCAGGCGCAGTGCGCGCGCGAATGGCCTTGACGATGTCGAGCGCAAAACGGCTCCTGTTGGCAAGGCTGCCGCCGTAGTCGTCATCGCGCAAATTGGTCTGGTCCCAGAAGAACTGGTCGATCAGATAGCCGTGCGCGCCGTGCAACTCGACGCAGTCGAAGCCGATCTCCTTGGTCTTCTGCAAACCATACACGGTGGGTTGGTTTAAAAATGGCCGCCTGAACGTAGGCTTCGCTTACCTCGTCGATTTCCTGCCGGGTCATCGCCCGGCCCTCTTTCACGCCAGGGGAAGCCAGCCCGGACGGACCGACAAGATCGGGGCGATCATCAGCGCGATCACCGTAGATCTCTTCCACATCTGACTTCGGGGCAACGCCGATATGCCATAGTTGCGGGACAATCTTGCCCCCGGCCGCATGGACACCTTCCAGAACGCGCGCCCAGCCAGCCAGTGCCGCTTCTCCATGAAAGCAGGGAACACCAGGATCATTGGAAGCGGTCGCGTGCGGAATCCATGTGCCTTCGGTAACGATAAGTCCGACGCCACCTTCTGCACGGCGGCGATAATAAGCCGCCACGTCTTCGCCGGGCACCCCGCCGGGCGATGCCCCCCGCGTCATGGGCGGCATGACAATGCGGTTTGCAAGGGACAGAGCACCAAGCTCGATCGGCTTGAATAGCGCGTCGGAATTGGCAATTTTGTTCATTGAAATCCTCCCCGGTTCGTCATTTTGCGACGATGCCCAGTTTTTCACGCAGCCAGACTGCAGCCTCGGCAATGGCAGTGTCGGCAACGGCGCTGTTGCCGGCGAGGAACTGGAACACGTGCTGCATGTCGGGCCAGATTTTCAGCGCGACGTCATTTCCAGCATTTGTCGCGCGTTCGTAAAATGCGCGGCTGTCATCCAGCAACACATCATCGGCCCCGGTTTGCACCAGTATGGGCGGCAGACCGGCAAGGTCAGCATGGAGCGGGCTTGCCAGCGGATCGTGCCGGTTGCCGTCAGGGCCGAGGAATATGTCAACGAATGCGAGGGTCGCATCGCGCGATCCCAGAATATCGACCTCTGCATTTGTTTCATAAGTAGCGCCGCGCGCTTCCAGATCGAGGTAGGGCGCCATTGCATAGGCCGCCGCGGGCAGCGCCAGCCCTTGCTCGCGCGCTGCCAAAAGACCGCTTATCGCCAGTGCTCCGCCCGCAGAATCCCCGACAAATGCAGTGCGCTCGGCCGTTGCGCCATGATCGGCCAGCAAACCGGCATAGACCGCCACGACATCGCTCACTTGCGCCGGGTGAACATGTTCAGGCGCGCGCCGGTAATCGGGAATGAAAGCCTTGCAGCCAACTGCCTTGGCGAGGTGGCCGTAAAGCTTGCGATGCGAATACATCGACCCCAGCACATATCCGCCACCATGCGCGCACAACAGAACGCAAGCATTGTCCTGCCGCTTGGGAATGGCCCACAGGCCGGGCACGCCACCGACAGTGCCCTCTATATAGTCGACCTGTCCCGGCTCGGTCGTGACATCGCCCCAATGTTCAAAATCCGCGCGGATCGCATCCAGCGTCCTTTCCGGATCGGCTTCGTTGGCCGCGATCCAGCCAGCATAGAGATCCTTCAGCATCTGCGAGCCTGTATCAGCCATCCATCATCCCGTTTTGTTATGTATGTATTGTTATGTGGTTTGCGCCAGAAATCGCGCAGGCTCGTTTATCATGCGTCTGCCAGCACGATGCGGCCGATCACATCCCCGCGTTCCAGTTTTTCCAGCGCTGCATTGGCATCGTCCTTTGCCATGCGCGTAATGGGGCCGGGGGCAAACTTGCCCGCCTGCGCCAACGCGATGACATCGCGCAATTCCTGCCGGCTGCCCGTGATCGTGCCGATGATCGAACGGGGACGGAAGATGAGGCTGGGAAGGGACAGGCGCATCTCACCGCCACCAACGCCGACCAGCACCAGCCTGCCTTTCTTGCCAAGGCATTCAAGCGCCAGTGACACGGTGGCGGGAATGCCCACAAAGTCTATCGCGGCCTGCAACAGCCCGCCACTGGCTTCCAGCACGCGTTGAACCGCATCATCCCCCGAATTGTCGATTGCGGCACTTGCCCCCGCGTCCAGTGCGCCCTGCCTTTTTTCCGCGCTTACGTCTGCGACGATGATGTTGGTGTGGCCAAGCGCCTGTAGCAGTTTGACGCCAACCAGCCCCACACCGCCAGCGCCGACCAGCAGGATCGGCGCGTCAGGATCGACCTCTCCCAGTTTGCGTATTGCCGAATATGCCGTGAGGCCGGAACAGGCGAAAGTGGCCGCTACCGCCGGATCAATATCGCCGAAGGGGAAAAGATAGCTCGCGTCAGGAACGATCAGGTGAGAGCCAAAACCCCCATCCTGAATGACACCGATGCCACGCGGCTGGTAACACAGGTTTTCATTATCGGAGAGGCACAACTCGCAAGTGCCGCAGCCAACCCAGGGATAGACGATCCGTTCATCCCCGACCGCAACGCCCGTTGCACCTGGCCCCAGCGCGGCCACACGGCCAACAATCTCATGCCCCGGTGCGCAAGGAAGCGTGACGCCGCGATCCGTGATCTTGAGCACCTGGCCGCCACCCAGATCGAAC
>JAGREQ010000003.1 GCA_020446465.1 Novosphingobium sp.
TTTCGGCCAGGAAATGCGACAATTCAAAAGCCTATAGCGTTTCTTCCGGTTCAACATTTTCACGAAACGCTATAGCCCGCGCGGCGCCTGCGGCCGGGCGCTACCAGTGCAGCAGGCGAGGAACAAGGAGCCGCCCCAGCAGACCAGCCACCGCAACCGGCAACACATGCCAGATGCCAAGGTGGTTCATGGTCTGCAACGGGCAAGACATCCCGTAAGCCACAGCGCCCAGCGCCCCTGCCGCAACGCCCAGATAGAGACCTGCGCGCGCAGGTGAAACAGGTGCCCCCCTGTATAACCAGATGGCCAGCACGAACGCGATCAAAACACTGTAGAGCAAGCCGTGGATGAAGCAGTGCCAGTCAATCGCTGTTCCGGCCAGACTGGCGTGACCATCGCCATGGTGCAGGCCAACTGCCAAAGCGGCCAATGGCAGAAACGCGGCGGCAGCCATCGCCCATTTCGGCCCATCGTATCGTGACCCGACCTCGGGGTTGGCCATTGCAACGGTAGCCATCGCCGCTGCAATCCCCAACACCAGCAACAGGCCATTGGTGACGACAAATGTAGCGGCCACATCGCCGTGCAGGATGCCGCTACCCAGCCCTTGAAACAGCGCCACACCCAGAATTGTCACGATGAATGCAGCCAGGGTCAGAGCCGCGCCCACGGATCGCCGGAGCGGGCGGACTGGCTGCAAATCACCAGCCAATTCGTCGAACAGGCGCTTTTCATTTAATGGTTCCATAACTTTACCCAGCTTCTTCGACCATGGACGCCAGTTTTTTCAGACCGCGATGGATGTTGACCTTGACCAGCGGTTCACTCAGCCCGCTTATCCGCGAGGCCTCCCTGATCGAATAACCTTCTATCCTAACCAGCTCGATAGCCTGCGCTTGCGCCGCCGGGAGCTGCTCCAGCAGGCGGGCAAGGCTGATGCGCGTGGCGATCACGTCCTGGTCAGCCTCCGTGCAGGAAATGTCAGACGCTTCCGACACATCTGCATTGCGATAGACCTTGCGTAAATGATCGACCCACCGATAACGGGCGACCGCCGCCAGCCACGGCAGATAAGGGCGCGCAGGATCGTAACTCGCGCGCTTGCGGTGGATCGACAGCAGAACCTCTTGCACCAGATCGTCAAGTTGTGCGGGCGCAATCCGGCGCGCAAAGTACCGCCTTAACCAGCGGGCGCTTTCTTCAAGCAGAGTGCTATAGGCCTGCCGGTCGCCAGCCTGTGCCGATTTCATCAAGTGGGCAAGAGTCGCATCGTCGCAGATCATCGCGTGATACCAGCGTCGCCTCGTTCCAGATGTTCAACGCTCAATCGGCGTCAGCGAGCCATTGCCCCTGGGCGTCCTGATTTTTATGCACGTTCCCGCCGGCACCAGTTTCCACGCATTGCCCTGGTAATCGCGTGTGGAGGTTCCCGCACAGCTTGTCCCCAGGCCTGCTGCGCAGTCATTCTGGCCCGCCTTGGCGACGCCATAACATTTCTCCATATTGCCCCTGGCCTGAACGTCGGACGGGGAAGAGACTGCAACGCCTGCCGCAGCTACGGCAAACACGGCGGAATATACGATCCGGTTGGACATGGTCTGATCCTTGTATCCAGTTGTAACACCCCACAGGTTCGCACCATGAGGCGGGAAGGTTACAACGCTTCACAAGATTTCGCCAAACATGCCTGATCGTCAGACCACGAACCGAATGTCTGCTTTCCAATAGTGCTTCTTTTATATACGGTGAGATATAGAAAAGGTCAGGATTGTCCCACATTGCGATATCTCTATTCCCTGTTTGCCCTGTTCCTGCTCGCACTCGCCGGGTGCAGTGCGCCGAATGAAACGGCAAAAGGGCCAGTCGTTCTGGCCGCCGCCAGTATGCAAGAAGCATTGGATGCCGCTGCCGACGCATGGGCGGACAAGGGACACCCGCGCCCGGTGCTGTCCTTCGCGGCCAGTTCAGCGCTTGCCCGCCAGATCAGTTCTGGCGCGCAAGCTGACCTCTATATATCGGCTGATACCAGATGGATGGATGTCCTCGCGCAAAAAGGGCTGATCGTGCCTGAAACGCGGGCAGTCCTTGTTACCAATAGTCTGGTGCTGGTGGCCCCACGGTCATCCGCGCCTGATCTTGCAATAAAGCCCGGTTTCGATCTGGCGGCGGCGCTTGGCGGCAGGCGGCTGGCCATGGCCAACCCCGATGGCGTGCCTGCCGGGCGCTATGGCAAGCAGGCGCTTGAGTCCTTGGGCGTTTGGGACAGCGTAGAGACGAAAATTGCCAGCGGGGAAAATGTCCGCGTGGCGCTTGGGCTGGTCAGCCGTAACGAGGCTCCGCTGGGTATCGTTTATGCGACCGATGCCATTGCAGACCCGCACGTCAAAGTGGCGGGAACCTTCCCCGATGCCAGCCACGCGCCGATCATATACCCGATCGCGCTGCTCAAGACTTCAAGACGCACCGAGACGAAAGCATTTCTGGCATTCCTGCTTTCCCCGGACGGACAGGCGATATTCGCGAAATATGGCTTTGGCGGCGCGCGATAACACCGCATGGATTTTCTCTCCGCAGATGAATGGGCCGTCGTGGCGCTCTCTCTCAAGGTCAGTGGCGTTGCGATCATGCTTGTGCTGCCTGTCTCCTTTGCCATCGCCTGGGTGCTGGAACGCACGCGCCTGCCCGGCAAGATTTTCCTCGATGCGCTTGTCCACTTGCCGCTGGTCCTCCCTCCGGTCGTCACCGGCTGGGGGCTGCTCCTGCTGTTCGGGAACAACGGTCCGGCCGGGCGTTTTCTGGCAGATATGCTGGGCATCACCCTGATGTTCCGCTGGACGGGGGCCGCGCTCGCTGCTGGTGTCATGGCCTTGCCGCTGATGGTGCGGGCCATCCGCCTGTCGCTGGAAGGTATCGACCAGCGTTTTGAAGTGGCCGCGCGCACGCTTGGCGCAAGTCGCTGGAAAACCTTCCGGTCCATCACATTACCGCTGGCCATGCCCGGCGTGCTGGCAGCGCTTGTCCTGGGGTTTGCCCGCTCCATCGGGGAGTTTGGCGCAACGATAACGTTCGTGTCCAACGTGCCGGAAGAAACGCGCACCCTGCCACTGGCGATCTATACCGCGCTACAGGTTCCCGGCGGGGAAAGCACCGTCACCCGCCTCGCGCTGGTGTCGATTGCGCTTTCGCTGGCGGCACTGGTGGCGTCGGAATGGCTGGTGCGCCGCGGTCGTCAGGGGGAAAGCGGCCATGTCCTTTGATGTCGATGTCAGCGTGCGCCGGGCGGGGCGCGACATCGCGGTGCAATTCGCATCCGATGCGCGCGTCGTTGCCCTGTTCGGAGCATCGGGGGTTGGCAAGACATCTACGCTGGAAATGATTGCGGGGCTTTTACAACCCGACAGAGGCCACATCACGATTGCGGGCAAGACCCTGTTCGACAAGGAGGCAGGCATAAACCTGCTGCCCGAACAACGCGCCTGCGGCTATGTCTTTCAGGATGGGCGGCTGTTCCCCCACCTCACCGTGCGCGACAACCTGCTCTATGGATGGAAACTGGCGCCAGAACACCGCCGCAGCCTGGCGCTGGACGTTGCCGTGGGCTTTCTGGGTATCGAGCACCTGCTGCACAGGATGCCGCGCACGCTTTCCGGCGGTGAAGCGCAGCGGGTGGCAATCGGGCGGACATTGCTTGCCGGGCCGCGCTTTCTGTTGATGGATGAGCCGCTTTCCTCGCTCGACGCATCACGGCGCGACGGGATCATGCGCCTGATCGAGCGCATCCGCGACGAGCTTTCCATACCGATTATCTATGTCAGCCATGATCGGGCCGAAGTCGAACGGCTGGCAGGCTGTGTTATCGAACTGGACTGACTTCGAGAGACTTCGCCATTGCCCAACAGGATGCTATGGCCGCACGCATGACCAGTATCGAACCGATCCATTTCCCGCCTATCGCCCCCGCCAATACCAAAGTCGCGCTGACCGACGGCGAGCGCGCCGTGACATATGCAGAACTGGACAGGTTCGCCAATGCTTGCGCCAGCGCCTTACTGAACGGCGCGGCTGACCTTGCCGAAGAACGGATTGCTTTCTTCCTGCCGGCCAGCGTTGATTATGTTGCTGTCATGCACGGGGTCTGGCGCGCGGGCGGCATTGCCGTTCCGCTCAACACAGGGTCTGCCATTCCCGAGCTGGAACATTACCTTTCCTGCGCGCGGGTCACGCGGCTGATCGCCGGAGCGGACTGCCCTGCCGAACTCGTCGCCCTGTGCAACAGGCTGGGCGTAAATGTTGTGGACGTGGCTGATCTGCGGGATGCCCCGCCTGTCACCTTGCCCACTGTGGCGCCCGAACGCCGGGCCATGATGGTCTTCACCAGCGGCACCACAAACAAGCCCAAGGGCGTTGTGACAACCCATGCCAATATCGCCGCGCAGATCACGACCCTGCTGGATGCATGGGGATGGCAGGCAGAAGACACCATTCCGCTGTTCCTGCCGCTGCACCATGTTCACGGGATCATCAACGTGTTGAACTGCGCGCTCTGGGCTGGTGCGAAAGTGGACCTGTTCCGCCGTTTCGATGCCCCGGCTGTCACCCGGCGCGTTGCCGATGGGCATTACAGCGTCTTCATGGCGGTCCCAACGATCTATGTGAAACTGCTGGATTACATGGATGCTCTGGAACCGGGCGCAGCGGACGCCATCGCCAGAGGGTTTGGCGCGATGCGGCTCAACGTGTCAGGCTCTGCAGCCTGCCCCGTGCCGCTGTTTGAACAGTGGCGCGCGCGCACCGGGCAAGTCCTGCTGGAACGCTATGGCATGACCGAAATCGGCATGGCTCTTTCCAACCCCTATGAAGGGGAACGCAGGGCAGGCCATGTTGGAATGCCGCTACCCGGTGTAGAAATCCTGCTGGTGGGCGAAGACGGCAATACCATCACCACCGAAGGTCAGCCGGGCGAAATCCGGGTCAAGGGCGCGAACGTCTTCCTTGAATACTGGGACAACCCCAAGGCGACGGCAGAAAGTTTCGTGGACGGCTGGTTCTGCACGGGCGACATGGCCGTGATCGACAAGGGCTATTACCGGATCATGGGCCGCACTTCGATCGATATCATCAAGTCGGGCGGCTACAAGCTCTCCGCGCTTGAAATCGAAGGCGTGCTGCTGGAACATCCGGCGATTGCCGAAGTCGCGGTTATCGGCGTGGCCGATGCGACCTGGGGCGAAGCGGTGGCGGCAGCCGTGGTGCTGGCCCCCGGCACTACGCTGGATGAGGAAAGCCTTCGTGCATGGTGCGACGGGCGGCTATCCTCCTACAAGATGCCGCGTATGCTAAAGGTTGTTGAAAGCCTGCCCCGCAATGCCATGGGCAAAGTGACCAAACCGGACCTCAAGCCTCTTTTTTCGTAACGCTCTTTCGAGCAGCCCCGGCAAAGTCGGGCCTGCGCTTTTCTAGAAAGGCGCCAATACCTTCAGCCGCTTCATGGGTCATGCCTGCTGCGGAGATGGTGCGCGCTTCCAGCGCCAGTTGCGCCTCAAGCGCGTTATCATACGCCGCCAGCAACAAGGCGCGGGCACTGCCAATCGCGGCTGTCGCTCCGCCCGCCAGTTCCTGTGCGAGTTTCATGCCTTCGGCAAGCAACGCATCATCATCGATGACCTCGGTCACAAGGCCGATCCGCCCGGCTTCTTCGGCGTCAACCGGACGGTTGCGAATAATGATTTCCTGCGCTCGCCGCATTCCGACCAGCCGGGGCAAAGACCAGCTCATCCCGCCATCGGGAGTAAGGCCAACCCCGCCATAGGCTGCCAGAAAAGTCGCGGACCGTGCTGCCAGAACAATATCCCCGCAAATGGCAAGGCTTAACCCCGCCCCAGCAGCAGGCCCGTTGACGATCGTAATCAGCGGCTTTGGCATTCGCATCAGGCGGGACAGCGCGATGTGCACCCGATCTGCAAGGTCATGCAGAAATGCGCCACGGTTCGCATCGCCCGCAGCCTTCATGGCGGCCAGATCGCCCCCGCCGCAGAAAAAACGCCCTTCTCCCGTCACGACAACGCAGCGGATGGTATCGTCGCCAACACAGCGCAAACTGGCCGCAGCCAGGCCATCGGCCATATCCATGTCGATCGTGTTGCCAGCCTTGGGCCGATCAAGCGTGATTGTCGCGATTGCCCCGTCAATCGAGAAGCGAACGCCTGAAACGTCAAGCGGTGTGGCAGTCATGGCAATTCTCCCAACAAGTTGCAGCCGTGCAGTAAATCAGGCCTTGAAGACGACAGTGCGCGCACCATTCAGAAACACGCGCCCATCCAGATGATGACGCACAGCTTCGGCCAGAACGCGGCGTTCGATGTCGCGCCCCTTTCGCACCAGATCTTCGGGGCTGTCAGCATGGCTGATCGCTTCCACATCCTGATGGATGATTGGCCCTTCATCAAGATCGGCCGTCACATAGTGGGCCGTGGCGCCGATCATCTTGACCCCGCGCTCATGCGCCTGGTGATAAGGTTTGGCCCCCTTGAAGCCCGGCAGGAACGAGTGGTGGATATTGATGCAGCGGCCTGAAAGGTAACGCGCCATGTCGTCTGACAGGATTTGCATGTAACGCGCCAAAACAACCAGTTCCGCGCCCGTTTCTTCCACCAGCGCGCGTATGCGGGCTTCCTGTTGCGGCTTGCTTTCCTTCGTGATCGGCAAATGGTGGAATGGCAGATCGCGGATCATCGTGTTGGGCAGTGCCTCGCGCGGGTGGTTGGAAACGATGCCCACAACAGCCATGTTCAGTTCGCCCACCCGCTGCCGATAGAGCAGATCATTCAGGCAATGATCGAACTTGCTGACCATCAGCAGGACTTTCAACGGCTCACCATCGCGCCGCAGCGACCATTCCATGCCTTCCGCATTGGCGAGGGGCGCGAATTTCCCGCGTAGCGTTTCCAGATCGCCGCCGGTTTCAATCTCGAACTCGATCCGCATGAAAAATCGCGCGTTCAACTTGTCGTTGAACTGCTGGGCATCGATAATGTTTGCGCCCTCGCCCGCAAGCAATGTCGCCACATCAGCCACCAGACCGGGGCGGTCGTCGCATTGCAAAGTGAGGATGAAACCGTCGCGCATACCATTCTCCCTGCGCCCCTTGGCCGGAGCAACCGAGGATACGGACTGCCAGCCGTATCGTGCGACGCTTCCTAATCGAGTTTCGCCGTTTGACCAGCCCCCAAGGTGGGCAAGTTTTTCAACACAAGAGCCATCAGCGATTGCAATTGTAGCCCACCTTCGGGAATGGTGGCTGGAAGCCCAGCCTTCTTCCCTGCAGAACAGGATGACCCCGCATGAGCAACCCGATTGTCAGAGACCCCCGGATCGACCCACGCATCAAGGCGCTGTTTGCCGAACTGCCTGACGGAGGTGCGCGACGGGTCGAGGAACGGGATCTGTTGATTGCTGCCATGCGGCGATATGCTGAATCCCCACGCGTCCCGACTTTTGCAACCATCCTTGCCAAGCAGGATTTTGAAGCGCTGGCCAGTAGCAGCGGCCTTGCCATTACGACCCGCACCGTCACATCAGACCCCGATGGCAACACGATCAACCTGCAGGTGATCCGGCCCGAAGGCACCACGGGAAATCTGCCGTGCGTTTATTATATCCATGGCGGGGGAATGGCTGCCATGTCCTGCTACGATCCCAGCTACAGTGCGTGGGGCCGGATGATCGCCCATCAGGGCGCCGTCGTGGTCATGGTGGATTTTCGCAACGCGGCTGTGCCATCATCAGTGCCGGAAACCGCGCCCTATCCTGCCGGACTGAACGATTGCCTGTCCGGCCTTGCATGGGTGCGAGACAACACGGGCGAGCTTGGAATCGACGCGAGCAGGGTGGTTGTGTCGGGTGATAGCGGCGGCGGAAACCTTGCCCTTGCCATGGCGCTGAAGCTGAAACGGATTGACGGGCTGGAGGCAATCCGGGGGCTTTACCTGCTTTGCCCTTATCTGCGCGGCGAATGGGCAGATGCCGAAGGATCGTCCGTCCGCACCAATAACGGCATTCTTATCGATATGGTGAACGATAATGGCCCGCTTGCTTATGGCATAGAAGCATTCAGGCAAGGTGACCCGCTCGCCTGGCCGGGCTTTGCGACAGTTGCGGACCTCGAAGGTCTGCCCCCGGTGAAAATCAACATCAACGAATGCGATCCGCTGGTGGACGATGGCACCGATCTTTATCGCAAGTTGCTGGAAGCCGGGGTTTCCGCACGGTGCCGGATAGCAACGGGCACAATCCACGCGACCGAACCGTTTGTTGCACCCTGCCCCGACATCAGCCGCGATCTGGCCCGCGATATCGTCGCCTTCGCCAGAGAATGAGGCGTCTGACCGGCAGCAATTTTCCGTCACACACCCATGCAGATATATTTGATTTCCATATAGTCATCCAGCCCGTGCCGCGAACCTTCACGGCCAAGGCCGGACTGCTTGATACCGCCGAACGGCGCAACCTCGGTGGAGATTAGCCCGGTATTGACCCCGACCATGCCTGCCTCCAGCGCTTCGGACACGCGCCAGATCCGCGCCATGTCGCGCGCGTAGAAATAGCTGGCCAGGCCAAACTCCGTGTCATTGGCCCATTGGACAGCTTCGGCCTCGTGCCGGAACCGGATAATGGCGGCAAGCGGCCCGAATGTCTCCTCCTGTGCAACCAGCATATCCTGTGCAGCATCGACAAGAACGGTCGGCTCGAACCATGTTCCGCCAAGGCCTGACCGTTTGCCCCCGGTGACAACGCGCGCGCCCTTGTCCAATGCGTCAGCCAGATGCTCTTCAACCTTGGCCACAGCCTTGTCGTCGATTAGAGGGCCGATCTCGGTGCCCTCTTCCATACCTGACCCCAGCCGCAAAGCCCCGACCCGCTCTGCCAACTTGCTGACAAAGGCGTCGTAAACGCCGTCCTGCACATAAAAGCGGTTCGTGCACACGCAAGTTTGCCCGGCATTGCGAAACTTGGAAGCAACCGCCCCTTCAACAGCCGCATCAATATCGGCATCGTCAAAAACAATAAATGGCGCATTGCCACCCAGTTCAAGGGACAGCTTCTTGATCGTCCCGGCGCTCTGCCGCATCAGTTCGCGCCCTACCTCGGTTGAGCCGGTGAAACTGATCTTGCGCACGACAGGGCTGGCCGTCAGCGCGCCTGCGATTTCAGATGCGCTGCCCGTCACAATGTTGAGAACACCGGCAGGCACGCCTGCCTCTTGCGCCAGAACACCGATGGCGAGCGCAGACAGCGGCGTTTGCGAGGCGGGCTTGAGCACCATCGTGCAACCCGCGGCCAGCGCTGGCCCCAGCTTGCGCCCGATCATGGCGGACGGGAAGTTCCAGGGCGTTATCGCGCCCACAACGCCAACTGGCTGGCGCAATGTCACAATCCGTTTGTCAGCCACATGGGCCGGTATCACTTCGCCATAGGCGCGCTTGCCCTCTTCTGCGAACCATTCGATAAAACTGGCGGAATAGACGATTTCGCCGGTCGCCTCCGCGACTGGCTTGCCCTGTTCGCGCGAAAGGAGTTCACCCAGCGCATCCTTGTGCGTAATCATCAGATCAAACAGACGGCGCAATATCCGCGCACGATCCGCCGCTGTCCTGCTGCGCCAGGCTGGCAGCGCCCGCTCCGCAGCAGCGATGGCGGCTTCTGTTTCGCCCACCCCCATGCGCGGCACTTCGGCAAGGGTTCCGCCCGTCGCCGGATCGACAACGGGAAAGGAAGCACCACTGTCAGCAGTCAACCAGTTGCCATCAATCAGGCAGCGGTCCCGGACAAAGTCCTTGTATGTCATGCGCAGGCTCCAGAATATGTCAGCTCGTAACCTTGAAACGATTCTCTGACCGGAATGCAACCTGGCCAGTTATCCTTGTCGTACAAGCCAGCCCGGCGCATCGTTCAATCAGGGCATGGCAGGCAATTAATTGCCGCGCTTTGCGAATTTACAGCACGTGCGACTTGACTGCCCCCCCCGATAGAGCGCAGCGTGCAAAGAAACTTTTCAATGAGAGAGGACGTGCCTTGATCGCATTCCATTCCCCGCAAACACTTGAAGATGCGAGCGCACTTCTGGCTGCCGAACCTTCGGCCCGCCCCTTGAGCGGCGGAACCGACCTGTTGGTGCAGATGCGCTCTGGCCGGGTTGAACCTGCGGCCATTGTCGATTTGAAACAGATCCCCTCAATGCGCGGCATCAGGGCGCATGACGGTGGTTTTGCAATCGGTGCAGCTACCCCCTGCACGGCTTTGCTGGACGATGCCGCGCTCTGTGCGGCATGGCCCGGCGTGGTTGAAGCAGCCAATCTGATCGGTTCGGTGCAAGTGCGCAATCGCGCAACGATGGCAGGTAACTTGTGCAACGCATCGCCCGCTGCCGATTCGGTCCCGGCGTTGATTGCCGCTGATGCCCGTGCACTTGTTGTCGGACCAGCGGGAGAGCGGGAAGTGCCAATCGCAGACATTCCCGCAGCCCCCGGCAAGACCAATCTCGCGCAAGGTGAATTCGTGGCCGAAATCCGGCTCCCGGCCAAATCCGCGAGCGGCGGCGATGCCTATTTGCGCTCCATCCCCCGCACGGAAATGGATATCGCCGTTGTGGGTGCGGGTGTCTCGCTCGTGCTCGACAGCAGTGGCACTTGCACTGCCGCGCGCGTCGCGCTGGGTGCAGTCGCCCCTACCGCGCTGCTGGTAGAAGAAGCGGGTGCCGCCCTGGTCGGAACGGGGCTTGACGATGCTGCGCTGGATCGCATGGCAGATGCCGTGCGCGCCGCCTGCAACCCCATCAACGACAAGCGCGGAACGGTCGAATACCGGACGGCGATGGCCGCCATCCTCGCCAAACGTGCAACCCGTATCGCCCAAAGCCGGGCCGGAGCCAATTCATGAGCAAAATTGCCGTTACCGCCACAATCAATGGCGACGAACAGGAATTCCTGTGTGAGCCAGGCGAAAGCCTTCTCGATGCCTTGCGTATGCGTCTCAACCTCACGGGCAGCAAGGAAGGGTGCGGGTCGGGCGACTGTGGCGCCTGCACCGTCATGATGGATGGCCGCATGGTCTGCTCGTGCCTTGTCCTTGCCCCGGAAGCGGAAGGCAAACGGATCGAAACGATCGAAGGCGTGGCCGAAGGCAGCGTGTTACACCCTATTCAGCGCAAGTTTCTGGAAATGGGCGGACTGCAATGCGGTTTTTGCACACCCGGCTTCATCGTCGCTGCCAAGGCTTTGCTCGAACGCGATCCCGACCCCAGCGAGACGGAAATCCGTTACTGGCTGGCAGGCAATCTGTGCCGCTGCACGGGTTATGACAAGATCATCCGCGCGGTGCAGGAAGCCGCCGCCGAAATGCGTCAGGAAAGGGTCGTATCATGACCGAACACAATCCACTGTCCCAGTTTCGCGTTGTTGGCACGCGGCCTGTCCGCCCCGATGGTATCGACAAGGTCACAGGAAAGGCGATTTACGGGCCGGACCACGTCGCGCCCGGCATGATCCACGGCGCTATTCTGCGCAGCCCGCACCCCCATGCGCGCATCCGTTCCATCGATACCAGCAAGGCGCTCGCCCTGCCCGGTGTAAAAGCGGCTGTGACAGGGCAGGACTTGCCCCACTTGCCGGGCAAGTCAGTCTCGCTTGGCGAAGGGGAAGCAGACCTTGCCAACCTCTCCTGCAACTGTCTGGCGCGGGACAAGGCCCTGTATGAAGGACACGCGGTTGCAGCCGTCGCCGCAACCAGCGCGAGCATCGCACGTGAAGCGCTGAAACTGATTACGGTTGACTACGAAGTGTTGCCGCATGTGATCGATCTGGAAGATGCCGCGCGCGACGATGCGCCGATCCTGCACCCGGATCTGCGCACGCAAGGGGCAGAAGAGCCATCTGACAAGCCAACCAATATCGCTTTCACTTTCGCGCTCAAACAAGGTGATGCGGCCAAGGCTCTGGATGGTGCGGCTGCTGTCGCATCCGGCCGGTTCGCCATGCCACCCGTCCATCAGGGCTATATCGAACCCCATGCCTGCGTCGCATCGTGGAATGCAGATGGCCAGGGGCAAGTCTGGTGCTCCAGCCAGGGCCCCTTCATGGTCCGCGCGGTTACGGCAGGCGTGCTCGATATTCCCGTATCCGACGTGCGCGTCACCCCGCTTGAAATCGGGGGCGGTTTCGGTGGCAAGACGACCATCTATCTGGAACCTGTCGCCATGCTGCTGTCGCGCAAGGCCGGGCGTCCGGTGCGCCTTGCAATGAGCCGCGAGGATGTATTCCGCGCAAGCGGCCCTGCTCCGGGCCTGGTCGTCGATATTCGCATCGGAGCCGACGCCGAAGGCAACCTCGTCGGCATCGAGGCGGACATGCTCTATGATGCCGGCGCTTTCCCCGGCGGCGGGACCATGCTCGGCCCGCTCGTTCTGTCGAACATGTATCGTTACCCTGCAGTGGATATCCGCACCCGCGATGCTGTCTCCAACAAGCCCAGCGTTGCCGCCTATCGCGCGCCAGCCGCACCGCAGATCACTTTCGCGATCGAAAGCTGCATTGACGACATCGCGGCACAGCTTGGCATGGACCCCATCGCATTCCGGCTCAAAAATGCGCTTCGCCCCGGCGATACCAGCGCAATGGGGATGGAATGCGGCGAAATCGGCTTTGTCGAATGTCTCGACAGTGCAAACGCGCAAGATCACCTGAAAGCCCCTCTGGGGGACAACGAAGGGCGCGGGATCGCAGCAGGGTACTGGATCAACATTGGCGGGGCGTCGTCTGCGTCGGTTTCCCTTGCTGAGGACGGTTCGGTCGCAGTCGTGACTGGCAACCCCGATATCGGCGGCAGCCGTGCCTCCATGGCAATCATGGCGTCCGAACGGCTGGGTGTTCCTTACGAGAAAGTTCGCCCGATTATCGGCGACACTGCCACTATCGGCTATTCCGTCGTGACCGGCGGCAGTCGCACGACTTTTGCTGTCGGCCGCGCTGTTGTTCAGGCCTGCGATACCATTATCGCAGACATGAAAAAACGCGCCGCAAACGTCTGGCAGGTTGCCGAAGACGATGTCGAATGGCGCAATGGTGCGGTTCACTGCACGGCCAAGGGCAATGACAATGCCCCGATGACGATTACCGAAATGGCGGAAAACGCGAATACGACCGGCGGGCCTATTGCCGCTGAAGTATCAATCAACCCGCATGATAGCCTACCTGCCTATGGCGTGCATATCTGCGATGTCGCGGTGGACCCTGAAACCGGCCATGTCTCGATCAAGCGTTATACCGTCGTGCAAGACGTTGGCCGCGCGATCCACCCGGACTATGTCGAAGGCCAGATGCAGGGCGGTGCGGTGCAGGGCATCGGCTGGGCGCTCAACGAAGCCTACATCTACAATAGCAAGGGTTGCCTCGATAATCCCGGCTTCCTCGATTACCGGATGCCTGTCGCGTCAGATTTGCCGATGATCGACACTGTCATCGTCGAAAAGCCGAACCCGGCCCATCCTTATGGGGTCAAGGGCGTTGGCGAAGTGCCCATCGTTCCGCCTCTGGCCGCCATCGGCAATGCGGTGAAAGCCGCGACCGGAAAGCGGATACGCGAACTGCCGATGTCACCGGACAGGGTCTTTGCCGCTATCAATGGCGGAAAATAGCAAGCAGTTGCACGCTCTGCTGGCCTGAAATGGCAATCCGCGTCGTCCCTCTCGCGCCCGTCGATAGTCAATTTTTCGGCGGGCGCAGTGAGCTTGTCGTCGAAGCAGGCAATCTTTTCGCGGTTATCCGCGCGCTGGAGGCCATCGCGCCGGGATTTTTGAAATATGCGCAGACCCGCGCCTGGTTTTCTGTGAACGGCGCAATCGAGGGGGACTGGACCGCGACTATCCCCCCAGACAGCGAAGTGATCATACTTCCGGCCATCGCGGGAGGCTGACAGACAGGCACTACTGCCTTCGTCTTGTCAGTCCCCCTGTGCGAAATCTTGCGGGTAATCAAAGTCTCGCAAGTACCGCGGATCGCAGCTTAGACCATGAGCGCCTTGCAACAGTTCACGCGCGCCCACATCCCCGTCGAGCGCCTTCAAAGCGGGAAAGTAATCCTCGCCGAAAATGGCCGGCACGACAACCTTGTTGTCTAGCCGCGTGCCAAGGCGTGCCTTTGGATCATTCCGATCAAATGCCGCCAGAAGCGCATCGATATGGGCGCGAGGCACCAGCGGCATGTCGCCGAGCATGACAAGGCAAGCCCTTATTTCTACGGCGCATGAATCAATGGCACGGGTAACACCCAGAGCGAGCGACGATCCAAGCCCACGTTCAGGTTGTTCATTGATAACCTGTTCAAGCCACGCGGGAAGATCATCCCGGCGTTGGTGATTCACAACCGCAATATGGCGTCCGAATGGAACCGCACCGAGCATCTCTGCGGCGTGCGTGACGAGCGGCCTGCCCTGGTAATCATGTGCAAGTTTGTCACCCGCACCGAACCGGCGGGACTGGCCGGCAGCAAGCAGAACTACCGCGACTTCGGACGATTCAATCATAGCATAGGGATATAGTCATCCTCCTACCATATGGGCAGGGTGAAACGTTCCGGGTCGAAAAAGTCTATAAACAATACAAAGAATAAATACGCGGTGCGAATGCTCTAACGTGTAACAATGAACACCGGGTTGGTGTAGAACCACAAATCCGACCAGACGTCTTCGCCCGGTGTATCGGGCGCGGGTTCGGCCTCTGAAGTGTTGGTGCCGCGAAGGCGGATATATGCGTTCCCTTCGATGGGAGGCAGTTCAGTCTCGATCGTTACCCACTCGCCATCCTTGCGCCAGTCATCTGCGGTAAATCGCGATTCAATCCTCGCGGTCGGATTGCGATCCTGATCGGGATTGCCAGCCTTGCCCGTCACTGTTCCGCGTATCAGATCAACACGCCGCACAGTCGGGTTCTGGCCTTTGGCGTTGTTCCCGTCCGGATCGCGAAAGCGGATAGTCAGGTGCAGCGTTTCGCCACGTTTGGCCTCGATGGTGCCGCCCAGTTCCACGGGAGTTTTCCCGTTCAGTATCTCGACACCGGAGACAAGATCGCCCGTCGTAACGAAAGCCTTGCCCGCGCGGATGGCTTCGAGAATTTCCTGTGGGGCCTTGCGCGCGTGGACATAGGTTTTGGAATATTCGCCGGGCCAGTAATCCATCCCGCCTT
The DNA here is from genome assembly GCA_020446465.1 of Novosphingobium sp. Lineage (GTDB taxonomy): Bacteria > Pseudomonadota > Alphaproteobacteria > Sphingomonadales > Sphingomonadaceae > JAWKXU01. Next base: position 15,233 of record JAGREQ010000003.1, read on the forward strand.
CGCTCCAGTGGATATGACTGTCCGAATTGGCCGTGATCCACCAGCGGCGCCCTTCGCCCAGCATCGAATCCCAGAATCCCCCAAGCCGCGCCGTCATCTGGTCAAACCCGCCCATCGTCGGAAACTTTGTGTAAGCACCGCGCATAATCTGGCTGGTGCCGAAATATCTGGCATAGGCTTCTGAAGCCTGGCCGCCTTCACCCGATGCCTGATGCCCCGGCGCGCCTTCCATGCCGACCGCAATATCTGGCGCGGTATCGTTCCAACTTCGCAATTCACGCGGCGTGGTCATGCCATATTCGCCCATGCCGGTGGCAGACCGCGACGGGTGATGGGCAATCACCACAGGCTTTTTCGATTGCTTCTGCGCGGCGCGCAACGCTTCGAGCATTTTTGGTTCGGTGTTCCGGGCTGGGTCTTCCGGCCAGGCTTCCCGTGCATCGAAAGCAAGTTCGAGTTCCTGCAAACGATCCGCTTCGTCGCTGCCAGCAGGAATGATGATGCTGGAATGGTCTGCCGCGGGGGAGTTCAGCTCCATCCCGAAAAACTGCACCACGTCGGGCACCAGTTCGCGGGAAAGCAAAAGCTCGGGATAGGCCCTGTCATGGTTGACCTTGCTGTGGTTCGGCCCGCCATGGTCGGTTGCCACCATCCACGAAAGGCCGAACTTCCGGGCCATCAGGGCGTTCATCGGAATGGGATAGATCGCATCGCCGCCAACTTTTGGCTCCGGAGGGTCTTTGTCGGTGTCGTAACTGGTTGAATAGCGCGAATGGATATGATGATCCCCGGCCAGCCAGCGCACGTCGCCGGCATCGGGAGCCGATTCCGGTATGTCCAGCCTGTCACCCTCATGCAGGCCATGCGCCCCGGCGGGCGCAACACCGATGGTTGAAACAAGCAAGAGCGGCAGAAAACAGACAGATATGCGGCGCGTCATAATGGTCGTTTACCCTGGTCAAAAGAATACGTTGAAGAGGCGTGGTTTCCTGCCTTGGCCTGATTTCCACCAGGTGCAACAGGTTAGATAAGCATTCAGTCACACCGAAATGGCTGCATAACTATATAATTTTCATGACATAAATAAGACAATATTCCCCGGCGCAAAAATTGCTGCACTGCAATAAATACGTCATCAAGCCCTGCGATAGGCGCCCCCGAGAACGCACAAACCATTCCCGTAATGGAAACAATGTGCGGTTATTACTTCAGGGGTAACTGGTAATGCGTATTTTATCTAAATCGAAATCATATTTCTTTCTTGCTTCTGTATGCATCACACCTTTCACATACGCTCACGCTTCTGAAAACGCAGAAACTGATACTGCAGAATACGATGACGCATATTCGGACGCAATCATCGTCACCGGGTCGATTCTGGAATCGCAGGAAGCGTCGATCGAGGAAAAGCGCGTTGCCACCAACGTAACCGATATTGCCTCATCGGATTCGATGGGCCGCTTCCCGGATGAAAACACGGCTGCGGCCCTCGCCCGCCTGCCCGGCGTTGCGGTGCAGCGCGATCAGGGACAGGCCCGCTATATTCAGGTGCGCGGCGCGCCGAACCGCTGGACCACGGTCAGCATTGACGGCATCCCGCAAACTGGCGTTGATGAGGGCGGGACGTCGCGTTCCTATCGCTTTGACTCGGTGCCGGCAGTGCTTCTATCCGAACTGCGCATCAACAAGTCCCTGACGCCTGACATCACGGCAGAAGCCATTGTCGCCAATGTCGATATGCGGACTTACTCCCCGCTCGATGGAAAGGATGGCTTCCACGCATCGGGCGATCTGGGTTATGGTTTCATGGACCTTGGCGATGGTGAGCAGCGGCAGGGATCGTTGCGGCTGAGCTGGTCCAACGACGTGTGGGGCGTCGCCATTGCCGGTTCGCATTACCAGCGCAAACAAGTCACCGACAACCGCGAAGCGGGATACGATGCGTTCGGCCCGACCGATATCGACATCCGCAACTATCGCCTCACCCGTTCCAACAACGGCCTTTACGGCACGGTGGAGTTTTCTCCCGAAGACGGGCAGAAATTCTATATTCGCGGCATTTTCTCCGATTTCACGGACAAGGAACAGCGCAACGCCTACCAGATCGAACTGGAAGACGCCGTTTCGGGCACGCGTGGCTTTGAAACCGGTGATCTTGTCGGCGTTCCGGTAACGGGCGCATTCAACAACGGCAAATACACCAACAAGAATTACATCGGCACCGCCGGTATGGAATATGAAGACGACAACGGCTTTGGCTTCAATGCCGCGTTCGGCTTCACGCGCACGGATAACAATTCCTACCTTCCGCTGGTGCAGGCTGCGACCAGCGGGCTGGACAATGTCTCCCTCAACTATGATCGCACGGACGACCCGCGCTTTCCCATCGTCACGCTTTACAGCACGGTTGATGACGGCACCGGCACGCTGGTTCGTGGATCGCAGCTTTCAGGGTTCGACCAGACGTCGCTGGATGCAGGACGCAGCATTCTGCTGCCAATCTGGCAGGAAATCCGTTCGGATTCCTATGTCGGCAAGGTCGATTTCCGCAAGGCGTTGAGCGACACTGTCACTCTGAAGGGCGGTGTGACCGGAACCAAGCGCGATATTTCCGGCAATGTCATTGCTATAGGCGGTTATGAATCGCTCGCTGGCCTCGGCATCGATCCGACTGATTACGTCACGAACAAACCGTGGGACACAGGCTTCCCGCTGGGGTTCACGCTCAATTATGTCGATAATGTGGGCCTGACCAGAGATGTGGAGGCGGCAATGGCTGCCAACGGTATCGATCCAAAGAACTATGCAGCCCCATCGGGTTTTTACGACCAGACCGAAACTGTCTGGGCCGGATATGCGATGAGCGAGTTTGATCTGGGCAAACTTTTCATCACTGCCGGTGTGCGCGGCGAATACTACAAGCTGAAAAATTCCGGTATCGCCCTTGGTAACGAACTGACTGTCAGCGACGACTATTTCGATCTCTTCCCCAGCGTGAACATGCGCTACAACCTGTCGGATGATTTCGTGCTGCGTCTGGCTGGTCAGCGCGGCATTTCCCGCCCGGCCTATGCTGCCATCCGTGTCAGCACCGGTATCAACGACGTCAGCGAAACGATCGAAGGCGGCAATCCCTATCTCAAGCCGGAAACGACCTGGGGGCTGGATGCCAGCGCCGAATACTACCTGCCCGGCAATGGTATGCTGTCCGTGGCGGGCTTCTATCGCCGGGTTGAAGATGTGCTCTATTCCAGCGCACGCGTGTTCGGCTCGGACCTTTATAATACCGAAGGCTTCGACCGTTCGGGTTATCTGCTGGAATCGACGTTCAATGGCGGCAATGGCAAGTTCTACGGCGTTGAATTCAATGCCTCACACCAGTTCACATCCTTGCCCGGCTTCCTTGGAGGCTTTGGCTTGCAGGGCAACCTGACTCTGCTCGATGGCGATTTCAAGCAGTTGCAGACGGACGGAACGACCATCAGTTCTGCTTTTCCGGGTATGTCGAAAACAGTTCTCAACGGGTCACTGTTCTACGAAAAATACGGCATTTCGGCGCGCGTCAGCTATCAGTGGCGGGACAAGTCGCTCGATACGCTGGGCGGACTTGGCGCTGGCGAATCCCGCGACGCCTATGAAAATCTCGATGTGACGGTGCGTTACGCGATCAACGACAACTTCACCGTCTATGCCGATCTCGCCAATCTGACGAACGAACACTACGTCGCCTATACCGGGTCTTCGGCCACACCGACCGAGGTTGAACAGATCGGCTCGCGATACATGTTCGGCATTCGCTTCCAGTATTGATCGCACAGAACAACCCGAAGGGGCAAAGGTGTGGTGCGCGGTTTACAGGCCACACCTTTGCCGTCACTGTCGCGCCAAACCAGCATTCCATTGGAAGGAAACGAAATTGCGCCGGATCACACTCTCATTGGCTGCCCTGCTGCTTGTCGCTGGTTGCAAGGAAGCGGCGCCTGTTCAGGCCGATGTCGCCGCGAAGGCCGAAACGGCTGTCGATTACAATCAGGCTGCGCTGAAAGACCCGCGCCGCCTGATCGACCTTGAAGGCGGCGTCAATTTCCGCGACCTTGGGGGCTATCGCACCGACGATGGCAAGATGGTCAAATGGCAGACCATTTATCGGTCGGGGACACCCGGCGGCCTGACACAAGCGGATGTGAAGAAACTGTCTGATCTGGGCATTCGCACTGTTTGCGACCTGCGCACCAATGAAGAGCGCGCGCATGAACCCAATCCCTATGTGGCGGCCCATTCTGACGTAACATACTGGACGCGCGATTATGTGAACAGCACGGGGTCGGGCGACCTTGGGAAAGTTCTGCGCGGTGACGATGTCAGTGCCGGCAAGACCCGCGCCATGATGTTGCAACTCTATACGACGCTGCCCGAAGATCAGGCGGATTCCTACGCACAAATGTTCAGGTTCCTGGCTGAAGGGAAAACGCCGCTGGCGTTCAATTGCACTGCCGGCAAGGATCGGGCCGGAACAGCGGCGGCGCTTATTCTGACATTGCTTGGCGTGCCGCGCGAAACCGTGCTGGCCGACTATGCGCTGTCAGACAAACTGGTGGATTACAAAGGCCAGATGGAAAAAGGCGCCAAGGATAATCCTGCCTATGCTGCACTGGCCAAAGTGCCGTTTGAAGTGGTCGAACCGCTTTTGAAATCTGATCCGGCCTATTTGTCGGCAGCCCTCGATGCACTGACCGACAAATATGGCTCGATCGACGCCTTCATAGAAAAGCGGCTGGGGGTGACACCGGAAATGCGTGACCGGGTCAGGGCCAATCTGTTGGTCGGCGCATAGTGCGATTTCGAACCAGGTGGAAACACCTTAGGGTCAGGACTGGCTGACGCGCTCCGTCGCCGGAACGACCGGAATCTCGGCCGGGATAACAATCTCCACCCGCCGGTTGCGCGCCCGGCCTTCTTCGTCGGGCGTGCCATCAAGGTGCGCGTTAGGCGCAACGGGGCGCATTTCACCTAAGGCGACAATGCTGATGCGATCCTTTGCAACACCCTTGCCCACCAGCCAGCGTTCGACCACTTCCGCCCGCTTTCGCGATGTATCGAGGTTGAGGCGATCATCCCCGACCGAATCGGTATGGCCGCGCAAAACAATCGGGCCGCCACGCGCAATCTGCTCTGACGCCATCACGTCGCTCAACACCGCAAGAGCATCATCGCCCAGACGATAGCCCGCGTCTGCGAACGGCACAGTCATTATGAGCGGCTCCAGCGGCTCGGCAGAGGGCCGGGGGCGCTCGATATCCGGGCGCATGATGGAAGTCTGTGCAGGCGGCTCCACGCTGGAACCGGGCGAGGCTGGCGGGTCAGGCATGGCTTTTTCTGCCAGCGTTCCTCCATCGCAAGCGACGAGAACCAGGGCGCCGAAACATGAAGCAAGTATAGCCAGAAAGCGGGAAACCTTGTGATTGTTCATGTTTTTTGCTCCCGTTTTCTCTCCGGTGCAGGCTTGCGGCTTTTCTGCGCCGCTTTTTCGGCGGCGATCTGCTCGGGCGGATCGGGCGGCGTGTACGATATGACAACCTCGCCGCTCGACGGCTCGGGGTTTGCCGCATGAGTGAAAAACCGCAGCTGGCCATCTTTGCGCAGAACCATCAGAAACTGCGCATCTGTTGGCAAGTGCGCCTTGACGTCATCAAGCGTGAACCGGTCCGAAACCTTCGTGCTGCGGAAAACCCATCCCTGTGCCTGCCGCAAATTGACATCATCAACGCCAAAACCTGACGCAAAAAGCGCCCGTCCAGTCAGCGAGGCCGGCAAGGCGCGATAATCATGCTCGTCGCCCGCCTCGCCCAGTTGATAAACCCGGTCACGCCCTATTTCGAAGGCAAACTCGTTGCAGACAAGCGCATTGTAGGCCTCATTGTCCGTCGCGGCGATAAGCACCTGAAAGGGCGACAGGTCGAGATTGTGCTCGGTCGCTTCGTTGAGAATCTCGCCGTGATAGATCGGCACGCCGCTCTGACGGGCGGGCGCAAGGCGCTGAAAGCTCGAATCCGCAATCGTTACGGGGATATCGAGCTTGGCCAGTTGACGGGCAAGCGCGCCGGACCACAGTGTGCTGCCGACGATCAGAACGCCGGGTCGCGTCTCCCCCTTCACGCCCAGCCATTTCGCGACCAGATCAATCGTAAAGCCATGGGCAACGATTGTCGTCACAACGACAGCAAAGCTGAGGCCCACCAATATCGCGCCATCGCCATATCCGATATTTTCAAGGCGCAAGGCAAAAAGGCCGGAAATTGCAACCAGCACAATCCCGCGTGGGGCGATCCAGGCAAGAAACAGGCGCTCGTTCCACGGAATATCGGTGAACAGGAGAGAGATGAGGATCGTGGCAGGCCGGGCAAGGAACAATAATGCCAGCAGGAACAGACCGAAACGCCATTCAAACTGGCGTAGCGATTCAAGGTCCAGCGAAGCCGAAAGCAGGATAAATATGCCGGAAACCAGCAGAACGGCGACATTCTGTTTGAACGGGTGAATACTGCGCAACGATGAAATGTGCATGTTGGCAAGTGCAATGCCCATCACCGTCACGGCGACCAGCCCGGCCTCATGCTCGATCAAGTTGGAAATGACGAAAACGACAATGACCGTGACCAGCAGCACGGGAACCTTCAGAAATTCAGGCACAGCGCCACGCGGAAATGCCCAGGCTATCGCCTTTGCAGCCGCATATCCGAGCAGGCCGGAAAGGCCCGCGGCAATCAGCATCGGCGGCACGATCTCCACCAGGTTCGTGCCAGTGGCCGAAAGGCGGAAATATTCATATGCGATAACTGCACACAGCGCGCCCGCCGGATCGTTCACGATCCCTTCCCACTTCAGGATGGCCGCCGGGCGTTGCTGGACACTCGATTGGCGCAGGAGCGGAATGACGACCGTCGGCCCGGTCACCACGAGTATCCCGGCGAACAGGATCGCAACCGGCCAGACAAGGCCCGCAATGTAGTAACAGGCAAGGCTGCCCAGAAACCAGCCGACAGGCACGCCGACCACCGCAAGGCGCATAACGCCGCGCCCCACCTTGCGAAACTCCCTAAAATCGAGGCTCAGCCCCCCTTCGAACAGAATAAGCGCCACCCCGATGGATATCATCGGTTCCAGCATTGGGCCGAATGCGTGTTCAGGGTCTATGACATGGAAGACAGGGCCTGCCAGAAAGCCAGCCGCCAGCATCAGGACAATGGCAGGCCAACCCGTGCGCCAGGCAACCCATTGCGCGCCGATCCCCAGCACGCCGACCGCTGCAATTACAAGAGCCTGTTCTTCCATATCCTCCCGGTGTGCCGCTGCCGCCTAATGCGCGATCGTAAGTCTATAGCGTTTCGTGAAAAGGTTGAACCTGAAGAAATGCTTTAGGTTTTTGATTTGTCGCATTTCCTGGCCGGCCATAAGCAGTTCGCAACTGCTGGAAGACATCAATCACCAGAAAATGCAAACAGTGCTTCTGACGGGATGCCGTCCTCTGCAAGACGGCTTGCACCGCCA
>JAGREQ010000399.1 GCA_020446465.1 Novosphingobium sp.
AATCGAAGCGGAGTTGACGCGCATTCGCATCAGCTCCGCCACCATTGAAAACCATCTGGCGAAAGTTGCCGCTACTTTATGCGAGCCGGAAAAACATCTGCGACTGGAACGCGCGACTCTTCATCTCAACCACATGAATGTCAAGATGCCCCCAAATTCGTTGTACAACACGAATATGCTGGAATTCGATGAGATTGTGCTGCGTCAGGATGTCCGGCGCTTCACCATGCTGTTCGCGCGCTTTTCCAGTAGTGAATTGCTGCCGCAACCTGATTTCCTGGAACAGGCGCGCCGCATGTTAACGCCCAGGGTGATGACCTGATCTCAGCCATGAGAAGCCAGCCGATGGGCATGGCGCGTCGTTTCCGGCAAACGGTAGCGGGTGCAGCAGGCCATCACATAGCCAATCGCCGTATCCAGGCCGATCCGATGACCGGGGGAGATGTACAGCGGCTTGACGTTGGGCCGGGTGCGTAATACCGCGCCAATGATTTCATCGCCCGCCCGCAATGGCGTCCATGCTCCGCGTCTATTCAGCGGGTCGTCATGCGTTCCATACAAGCGGGTTTTGGCCACGCCGATCGCCGGCGTATCGATCAGCAAGCCAAGATGACTGGCGATGCCTAACCGTCGAGGATGCGCAAAGCCCTGCCCATCACACAGCAACAAGTCCGGCGTTTCCCGCAACTGTTCCAGCGCCGCCAACACTGCCGGCAACTCGCGAAACGACAGCAGACCTGGTACATAGGGAAACGTGGTCGGATATCGAGCCAAGGCGGTTTCCACAACCTCCAGTTCCGGATAACGCAACACGGCCACGGCGGCCCGAGTTACTGCGCCGCCCGCTTCAAATCCCACATCCACCCCCGCGACCCGCTGCACGGGTCCCAGTTGATCCTGCAAAATCAGATGGGGACGCAATTCCCGCTGCAGGGCGATGGCTTCAGTAGCCGTAAGATTCCAGGAATGGGAAAATTGCAATTTCATCAATGATTCGGAAATCAGTGGCGATATAAATTCCGGACAATGGTCTAATGACACGCACGGCTATCGCGAAAGCGCCCTGCTAGACGACATTGTCAGCGGATTGCACAACAGCGACTCACAGTCTCTTAATTTTTGTTGCACAGATTTTTAAGGATATTTTTCATGAACGTCATTTAATTGTACAAAAAAAGCCCTTATAAATCAATCTATCGAGCATTACTGACTATACAATGATTTTGGTGGGTGCGTTGCCGGTCTCGCTAAAATATCGTTAAACTTGATCAAGGCCCGATGTTCATCGGGCGTTGTTTCACCAATCAACCCCATTCTCGTATGCTGGAGTCCTGCATGGCCGTGGAACGCACGTTGTCCATTATCAAGCCCGATGCCGTGGCTAAAAACATTATCGGCCAGATTTATCGCCGGTTTGAGGATCGGGGTCTGCACATTGTTGCCGCCCGGATGCTCCATCTCGATCGCGAGCAAGCCGGGCAATTTTACGCCATTCATCGCGAGCGTGGATTCTTCGGACAACTGATCGACTACATGACCTCTGGCCCCGTCATGGTTCAAGTGCTGGAAGGCGAAAGCGCGATTGCCCTGAACCGTGAAATCATGGGCGCTACTGATCCGCGAAAGGCCGCTCCTGGCACCATTCGCGCCGACTTTGCCCAGAGCATCACCGAAAACGCCGTGCATGGCTCAGACGCCCCGGAAACCGCAGTGGTCGAAATCGCCTTTTTCTTCAGTCAGAACGAGCTGTGCCCACGCACCCTATAAATCCATTGCACCCTGCTTGCCTGAAAAAATGGTCGTGACCCCAACCGAACAGCGGATCAATCTCCTTGATCTGGATCGCCGCGATCTGGAGGCGTTCTTCGTCGGACTCGGCGAAAAACCCTTCCGGGCGACCCAACTCATGAAGTGGATTTATCACGAGCGGGTGACCGACTTCGCCGCCATGACCAACTTGAGCAAGACGTTGCGGGAACAACTGGCGAAATGCGCCGAAATTTGCCTTCCACAAGTCGCGCTGGACCAGCCCTCGCGAGATGGCTCTCACAAATGGTTGCTTCGGCTGGATCGCGGCAACAGTATCGAAATGGTGTTTATTCCCGAGACGGATCGCGGCACCCTCTGTATTTCTTCGCAGATCGGCTGCCCGCTGGATTGCTCATTTTGCGCCACCGCGCAACAA
>JAGREQ010000400.1 GCA_020446465.1 Novosphingobium sp.
TGCGGAACTGCAATGGCTGCTGAACGGCACCGCGCGCATGGGCTGGCTCAACCGCATGACCCAGTTCAAGGACAAGTCAGGCAAAAACCGCGAAGGCGCATCTGCCGCGCTGTTTACTTATCCGGTGCTGCAGGCAGCCGATGTCCTGCTCTATCAGGCAACGCATGTGCCTGTGGGGGAAGACCAGAAGCAGCATCTGGAACTGGCGCGCGACATCGCCCAGAAGTTCAACAACGATTTCTGCCCTGAAGACGCCCCCGTCTTCACGCTGCCGGACCCGATCACGCCGCCAGAAGCTGCGCGAATCATGTCGCTGCGGGATGGCTCGAAGAAAATGAGCAAGTCCGACCCGTCGGAAATGAGCCGGATTGAACTGGCCGACGATGCCGATACGATCATGAAAAAGATCAAGAAGGCCAAGACTGACCCGGAACCCTTGCCCAGCGAGGAAGCGGGGCTGGAAGGCCGGCCTGAGGCGCTGAACCTTGTCACGATCTATGGCGCGGTATCGGGGCGGACCATTGCCGATGTCCTGGGCGAATATGGGGGGCAAGGCTTTGGCCAGTTCAAGCCTGCACTGGGCGAGTTGCTGGCAGAATCCCTTGCGCCTATTGCGGCCCGGTTCCGCGATCTGAAGTCGGACCGGGAATCGCTCGACGCCATTCTGGCGCGCGGCGCTGCCAAGGCGCGTGAACGCGCCGCGCCGACGCTGGCTGCCACTTACAAGGCGCTGGGGCTGGTGCGCGGCTGATCGGTCTGGTTTGCTTGTGCGCGGCGTTCAAGCATCGTTCACGCCATCGCTGGTATGAAACGATCCATCTATGTAGCCGTGCCGACATGCGCTAGTAAGGTGACAGAACGGCACGATCGGGAGTTATTGCTGTGAGCACAACCAAGACCAAAGGCATCACGCGCCGCTTTGCCATGGCTGCTGTCCCTTTGCTGCTGGCGGGGCTTGCCGCCTGCACAACCCCGTTCAAGGCCGACGTATCCCGCTTCCAGAGCCAGCTTCCCGCCCCACAGGGCCAGAGCTTTGCTGTCGTGGCGGATGATCCTGCGCTGGAAGGCGGGCTGGAGTTCGCCCAATACGCGCAACTGGTCGATGACCAGATGGAAAAGCTGGGCTATACACCTGCCAGCACTGCCGATGCGACCCTGATCGTGCGCTTTGATTATGGTGTCGATGGCGGGCGGGAACGCGTGCGATCCACCGGATATGCGCGCGATCCGTTCTTTTCGCCGTGGTATGGTTACAACGGATATTGGCGCGGTTACTACGGATACAGCCGCCCCTGGGGTTATGGCTTTTATGATCCGTGGTTCGGCGGCCCGGAAGTGACCAGCTACACCGTGTACACCAGCGGCATTGATCTCAAGATTGATCGCAAGGCTGATGGTGCGCGCCTGTTTGAAGGCAAGGCAGAGGCTGTGTCCACATCCAACCGCCTGCAATATCTGGTGCCCAATCTGGTGGAAGCAATGTTCACCGATTTCCCCGGCAATTCGGGCGAAACGGTCCGCATTTCCATTGCGCCTGAAAAAACGACGGTGAAGAAGATCGATTCGAAGGGCAAGTGAGGCGCGGCGAAGCCGTTGCTTTCGTGCCTCTCCCGTCAGGCAGCCAGAGGTTTACTCCGCCGCTTGCACGCGGCCGCTGCCTGTCCCGCCATCGCCGAACATGTCCGGGCTGTCGTCGTCGGTAAGGTCTTCCTCGTTCGCGGCCCTGGCCTTGCGGCGGTTGTCGAAGTTTGCCCATACATCCTGCCAGCTGCCCTTGGTCGCGCCCTTTGAGTATTCGGTCGCGCGGGTTTCAAAGAAGTTGGCGTGTTCCACCCCGTTCAGCAGTGGGGCGAGCCATGGCAGCGGGTGATCGTCAACCATGTAGATCGGATCAAAGCCCAGCTGATCCAGCCGCCAGTCAGCGATGTAGCGGATGTATTTCTTGATTTCCTTGGCCGTCATGCCCGGCACCGGGCCATCTTCAAAGGCGAGGTCGATGAAGGCATCTTCCAGTCGCACGGTTTTCTGGCAGCAATCGATAATGTCTTCCTTCACGGCCTTGGTCAGGCAGCCACGTTCCTTAGTGAAAGCGTGGAACAGGCGCGTGATCCCTTCGCAGTGAAGCGATTCGTCGCGCACCGACCAGGTCACGATCTGGCCCATGCCCTTCATCTTGT
>JAGREQ010000401.1 GCA_020446465.1 Novosphingobium sp.
GAAAAGCTTGAGTCGGAAGAAACGCTATAGTCTTTTGATTTTCCGCATTTCCTGGCCGAAAAAGTCTATCAACCTTTTCCCGAAATGCTTTAACGCTACTCCCCGCCAAGAGCCGTCACGACTTCTTCAAAAGTCATGGTGAGGTTGACTTGTGTTCCAGCGGCAAAATGCAGCACGGCGCCCCGATCACCCTTGCTGACAAACAGGATACGTTCCGGCTGGCAGGCGATTTTCGTCCCGTCCGTGCGCTGGAATACCAGAAATTTGCTCTGATCAGACATATATGCGGCTCCGTTAGTGGCCAGATTTCAAATGGGGGTAGATGCGGGTTCGGACGGGCTCCGACTGTGTCAGCCTGCTCGCAATTCCTGTGCGAGCAAGCGGAACTCGTCGCTGCGCGGTGATTGCTTGCGCCAGATCAGCGCGATTTCGCGGCTGGCGTTCTTTGTCTTCAGCGGGCGCGTCACGACATTGGTGCCGTGCAGGATGCCTGCATCCAGCGCCATTTGCGGCAGCATGGTAAGGCCAAGCCCATTGTCTACCATTTGCACCAGCGTATGCAGACTGGTGCCGATCATCGTTGCGCTGGCCCGCAATTCAGGGCGATTGCAGGCCGCCAGCGCATGTTCCTTCAGGCAATGCCCGTCTTCCAGCAACAGCAGGCGCGTTTCGTCGATCATGGCCGGGGGAATCTCTTCGGGCGGATTGCGCGGGTCGTCTTTGGGCAGCGCAACATAGAGCTGATCTTTACAGATTGTCTCTTTCTCCACCTCACCAGTCGGGAAGGGCAGGGCCAACAAAACGCAGTCTGCTCGCCCGTGCTGAAGCGATTCGATTGCGTCCGCGCTCGTTTCTTCGCGCAGGAAAAGTTTAAGCTGGGGCCGCTCCTTGCGAAGGCGGGGCAGGATGCGGGGCAAAAGGAATGGCGCGATAGTGGGGATCACGCTCATCCGCAGTTCGCCTGCCAGCGGCTTTCCCGCTGACTGGACCAGTTCGGACAGCTCTTCTGCTTCGCGCAGCAGGCGGTGGGCCTTTTCGACGACAGCGTTGCCCAGCGGGGTGAAGCGCACCACGCGGCGGCTGCGTTCGACCAGCGTGACACCCAGCAGGGATTCCAGCTCACGCAAGCCGGCAGATAGCGTGGACTGGGAGACATAGCAGCTTTCCGCCGCGCGCCCGAAATGTTCATGCTCATGCAGCGCGACAAGGTATTGCAATTGCTTGAGCGTGGGCAGGTATGTGCTCATTCGCCGGCCAGAACCTCTGCTATTTCGTCGACGTGAGTCATCTTGAGCCTGCCTTCGCTGACGGCAAAGGCGAGCTTGCCTTCAACCAGTTCCAGCGCATCGCGCCCGAAAACCTCGAACCGCCAGCCTTCCAGCACCTGCAATTTGCGTACACCGGCTGCCAGTGCTTCCAGTTCATCGCTGCGGGCCAGCAGCCGCGCTGCAACGTCAATTTCGCGCGTGCGGATTTTCAGCAGCAGCTTGAGCAAGTCGGCCACAAGCGCGCCTTCCTTGCCCAATGGCGCACCGCGTGATGTCTTGGCCGGCATTTCATTGTCGGGCAAAGGCTCTGCATCGCGCAGCACCCGCATCAGCCGTTTGCCGATGTCGTTTTCCTTCCACGCGCCTGAAAGCCCGCGCACTTTGGCTAGGTCTTCCTGTTTTTTCGGTGGGTGGCTGGCGATATCGGCCAGCGTTTCATCGCGCATGATCCGCCCTCGCGGAATGTTCTTGTCCTGCGCTTCCAGTTCGCGCCAGGCACCCAGCGCTTTCATCCGCCCCAGAACCTGCAGGTTGCGCCCCGGCGCGCGGATGCGGCGCCAAGCCTGACCGGGATCGTTGCGATAATTTTCCGGATCGGCGAGTTTTTCCATTTCCGCGTCCAGCCAGGCACCGCGGCCTGTCTTCATCAGTTTTTTGAGGATGCGCGGGAAGATGTCCGACAGATGGGTAACGTCGCCGATGGCGTATTCGATCTGGCGGTCAGTCAGCGGGCGGCGGGACCAGTCCGTAAACCGCGCACCCTTGTCGATCGTCGTGCCGAGCCAGCTTTCCACGAGATTGGCATAGCCGATCTGTTCCGACTGGCTGATGGCCATCATTGCGATCTGCGTATCGAAAATGGGGTGCGGCGTGCGCCCCGTCAGGTTGTAGATGATTTC
>JAGREQ010000402.1 GCA_020446465.1 Novosphingobium sp.
CATGTCCGCTCGGACGGCAGGAAGCGCGTGGCGCGCGTTGCGGCGAGAAACTCGCTGAGCGCCATGCCCGCTATGGGCGCGGGCAGGGTCTGTGCGGAGGCAGGCGAAGCGATATTGGCGTCGAACTCGGCATTCTTCATCTGCGCGACCATTTCCGCCGCACCGAAGGACAGGGTCGTGACCAACGCAGCGCCAATCGCAAACGTCGTTCTGCGCCTGCGTTTTGCGAATGCAATTATGTTCGACACAGAGATAATCATTGCCTGAATATATCCTACAACTAGCGAAGCCTCAATATTCGTTTACCATCTTTCCTCAAGTAAAGTTAAAAAAGTGTAAATTAATTATTCTTAACGTCTGAAATCGGTACTGCATTTTGCGCAGGAACATCGGATGTAGTCGTGCTTTTGACTTCGATTTTTGGCCCGAAATCAAAGTCGAACAACTTCCCATGCACCTGCTTGTAATTCACGTTCGGATCGTACAGCGGTCCGCCGTCCAGCCCAAGGTCGCGCGCTTCGGCGTGGCCCATGGCGGCGAGCAGGGAAAAGCCCGCGACATAGGCGTTGCGTTGCGCCGTGACATATTGAACCTGCGCGTTCAGCAAGTCGCGCTGAGAATCCAAAATATCAAGGATCGTACGCGTTCCGGCGGTGTTTTCCGCCCGTACGCCCTCGAGCGAAAGCTCGCCCGACGATACCGCCTTCTTGGTCGATTCAATCGCCAGCAGCGACGCCTGCCAGCTGGCGTAAGCGGAGCGTGTCTGCGCGATCACATTGCGTTCGGTGGCGATTTCGATTTCCAGCGCCTGATTTTCCCGTGCCTTGGCCTGACGGGTCAGCGCGCCGGGGCGCCCGCCCTGATAGATCGGAATAGTAAGCTGCACGCCAACAGATGCCGATTTGACGGACCCGACGCCTTGCGCCGCAGTTTCTGAATTCAGATAATCCAGATAGGTGCCGTTGGCGAAGGCGGAGAGGCGGGGCGCGATCTGCCCCTTGGCAGAATTGGTGTCATAATGCGCGGCTTCGCGCTGATAGCGCGCGCCCAATATGTCGGGATTGTCCTGCATCGCCACCTGCACCGCTGTTTGCGGTGTTTCCGGCATGCCGGGCAGCGCCGGCGGTGCCTCAAGGTCGACCGGGGCACTGCCGACCAGCGCGATGTAATTTTCCTTCGATGATATCAGGCGCGCTTCGGCGGCCTGCAGGTCGGCCTGCGCCAACGCCAGACGAGAGTCCGATTGCGCGACGTCAGTGCGCGTCAGGTCGCCAACCTCGAAACGGTCGGAGCTGGCCTGCAGGTTGACTTCCAGCGCGCTGACATTCTGCTGGTTGAACTGCACGATCGCGCTGTCGCGGATAACGTCGAGATAGGCCGCGACGACCGCCGCAAACACCGAGGATTCCGTGCCGCGCAGGTCTTCCTGACCCGCCTCGACCGATTTCTTGGCCGCGCGGATGGAGTTGCGCACGATGCCGCCCTGATAGATCGGCACGTCCGCGTCGGCGGACCCTACGGCGTTGCGCTTTGGCGTCGTATTTGGCAAGGCGCGATGCAATTCTTCGGTGTAAATGCCGGTCACGCCGACATTCGGGCGGCCTTGCGACAGGGCCAGCGGCACATTCTCGTCCGTCGCGCGTTGTCCGGCGCGGGCCGCATTCAATGTGGGATTGGTCTGATAGGCTTTGGCGAGCGCTTCGCGCAGCGTCTCGGCCTGCGCAGCCCCAGCCATGGAAAAGAACGCCGCCGTAGCCAGAGCCGTGCCGGTCATGCGTGTCGATTTTCGCATCATAATCCCCTGAATATTACCCTGTATCCTCGTGTGTGCGCCGCAACATATCACAGCAAGCGCCCACGCTGCCAGTGGCAACTAGCATTGCAAATCGCATAAGCAAATATGGTTAATGCGAAAATACGGCCAAATCCTATCCCATATTGGCGCTACTTGCTCTTCGCATTGGTTCCCGCTACAGCGCGCCCGGCTCTTTTTCATTCAACATCTTTTCAGTCAGGCAGAAGCGCGATGGCCAAGATCAGCGGCGTAGAAATCCGTCCCGGTAACAATATCGAATATGAAGGCGGCCTGTGGCGCGCTGTGAAGATTCAGCACACCCAGCCCGGCAAGGGCGGCGCCTATATGCAGGTGGAGT
>JAGREQ010000403.1 GCA_020446465.1 Novosphingobium sp.
CATGAGGCCATTTATTCATTGTTGATGATGGATAACCGCTTCATCGCGGCCTCGGCCAACATTGAAACGCTCGATCCGGCTGCGGAAGGTTTTCCCATCGTCCGGGAACGGGTGGATAACGCTGACCTTCAGGTCGTCATGTCTAACAGCTTCGGCTTCGGCGGCACCAACGCGACGCTGGTGTTCCGGCGCGTTGAGGAGTAACCACGAGCGTTCGGGGCGTTCGGGTTCCTCTATGGGCCAGGGAAGGCCAGGAGGCGTTTTGCCTTATTGCATTGCCGCGAATTGTAGAAATTCCCGCACTTTTGCCTGATCCCGGAAGGATCCTTCGATACGATCGCCATTATTGAAACGAATCGCGATTTCGTATTTCCTGAAATCTCCAGAACCTTTTGCAAAATCTATCAGAAAAGGCTCAATGAGCGCTTCGAGCAGATGACCGATCATCTGGCCAAATTTATGGGATGGAGATTCCGCCATAAGCGACTATCCCTGGATCCACAGTCTTCCCTCTTTCAAAGGGACGCGGTGTTTCCTGTTTTTCCATTTGATGTTTCGATCACGAATCTTCTCGAACGAATAGGATTTGAACCCTGAAGCCAGCGCGAGTTGACCCAGCCATTTATCCACGTCGAGATAAACGCCATAAGGAGCCGAATCGCCAATCACAAAGCACAGGAAGCTGCCCGAACGGCAAAGAGAGCGTAACGCCTGAAAAACCAGACCCAGATCTCTGAAATAAGCCGCTGCCATGGTATGGTAACTTTTCCTTCCTCCCCTGGTTTCACGGACTTCGGCAAGGGTGTGACAGACGGATGAAAGCTCTTCCTGGATCGGTTCCAGGATCGGTTCTCTGAGAACATCCTCCAGCAGTAATTTTTCGGCGGCAACATGCTGGGAACAGGATCGAATCAGATATTGACGCACTGCGTCCTGCAGATCTCCCCAACCATTGATTTCACCCCAGAACGTCATTTCCAGTCGGGTAGCGTCCGCATAATCATAGTTATTTGGATAAGGCGGTGATGTGATGACGGCGTCCACTTGAATATTTGCACATTTCCGAGGCGCTCGCGCATCAGTCAGCAACACCGAACCTGAAGAATGCCAGGAATAACGTTGAGCATATTCAATATCTTGAAGAATTTCGGCGGCTTTAACCTGAAATGCGGCCAATGGGAGTTGTACAGCAGATTTGCTTTTATTGGGAAGTACATACTGCCACTGCGCCGTGCCTGCGCCACTACACACACGAAGTATTGCGGTGATGGCAAGCCACAAGAGTTCCGACTCAGGTGTCTTGCGATCAAAGTCGGCCAGAAACAGATCGCGCATGGTAAGAAGATACGCTAATGAATCGGGTGAATAGCATTTGATCAATAGAGGGGAAATATGGCCGGGTTCTACTCGGGGAGCTTCCGACAAGCAATCGGTAAACTGATTAAAAATTCTCCTGACTTCCTGAAAATTGGCATGAATGCCTCGTAATTTGGCAGATGCGATCCGATGAATGAAAGGATGCGTCTCAAAGCCCCAACTTTGAACGCCTTCTGCTTTACAGGCCAAGAGCGTTGTGCCAACCCCGGCAAACGGATCCAGAATGGAAAAAGTTCCAGAATCAGAGAAACGCTCATGGATCAGCGATCGCACCCAGTCCGCAGAGAAACCGGCAGAATAGCGATACCAACGATGGACTGGGAGCGATAGGTTGTCTACGAACGCCCCAGAGCGATTATTGAAGCGGGCATGATCGAACTGACCAGCGATGGCATCTTCAGTGAATAGCTCTGCTTGATAAAACAATGACGTGTTGAGGGCCATGCTTGCTATTTGCTCGATTTCTCCTGAATTGTCAGGTTTATCGCTAGCGCCAATTTCCATGGCGGAAAGGCAATTTTCGGAATAGCCGGAGTTGTCGCCAGCAACGGATTTCACATGCGCCCGCGAATATAGCCCAGACTCTCCAGCTTTAACAGGAGATGCTGGGCGGCTTCGCTGGGCGTGTAGTCGCGCGTGTCGATGATGACTTCCGGGTGTTCCGGCGCTTCATAGGGATCGCTGATGCCCGTGAATTCCTTCAGAATGCCGGCGCGGGCCTTGACGTACAGACCCTTGCGGTCGCGGGCTTCGCAAACCTCCAGGGGCGTGGCG
>JAGREQ010000404.1 GCA_020446465.1 Novosphingobium sp.
CGCCGACTGGAACAGGTCGCTCTGGGCGGCAAGTGCCGTCGCGATCGCCACGGCGCGTTCACGGCCGGCCAGGCCATCGCCGCCTTCCACAATGGCGAGAAATGTCTGGTCGATGTTGGGGAAACCCTGATCGAGCTGGGCCTGCGCGGCCGCCGTCGCATCATCCAGGGTGACGCGGACACCGGCGTCGGGGTCGACCGTGAGCGAGAGCGCAGCGAAAACGGCGCAGGCCGCCGCAATCAGCACGTAGAACGCAATCACCACGGGTGCGTTCGCGGCAGCGCCACGCGCCAGCCGCGCAAACCCGTTGGGTCTGAGCTTGCGTTTCGGCTCGAATTCGCGCTTCGGCCTGCCGCTCCAATGGGGCTGTTCCCATTCCATCCTTGCCTGGTCGACTCTCCCGGCCTTCGGGTTGCAGATTCGCGATCCCCCGCGCATCATAGGCGCCAAACCGGTGAAGGAAAGTATAAGGACATGGCCAGAAAAGGTCAGCGCAATGCAGATTGGGGCACTGAAACGCTGGCGGTCCATGCCGGCGAATACGTCGATCCGGCCACCCGGGCGTCGTCGCCGAACCTGGTGATGTCGGTGACTTTCGCACCGGACAAGCTCACAGGTTTCTCGGCCCGCGACGAACAGGGCTATGAGGGGTTCGTCTATGGCCGGGTTTCAAGCCCCACGGTCAGGCAACTGGAGGACAAGCTGGCAGCGCTCGAAGGCGCGGAAGGCGCGCTGTGCTTCGCCTCCGGCGTTGCCGCCGCCCATGCGCTGATCTGCGGGCGCCTGTCGGCTGGCGACCACATCATCCTGCCGGATGCCAATTACGTCGGCATCGCCGAACTCGCGCGCGACACCCTGCCCCGCTTCGGCATCGAGACATCCTTCGTCGATCTCGCTCGCCCAGACGAAATTGCCGCCGCTATCCGTCCGTCGACCCGGATGCTGTGGCTTGAAACGCCCGCCAATCCGACCATGAAGTTGTGCGATATCGCGCTGCTGGCAAAGCTTGCCCATGATGCCGGTGTGCGCGATGTGGCCGTCGATTCCACCTACGCCACCCCCATCGCCACACGGCCCGTGGAGCTTGGCGTGGACTTCGTCGTCCATTCCCTCACCAAGTATATCTGTGGCCATGGCGATGCCATGGGCGGGGCCGTCGTCGGGCGCCGCGATGCTCTGGCCGCACTCAATCTCGAGGCATCGGTCCATTTTGGCGGCGTGCTGTCGCCGTTCAACGCCTGGCTCATCCTGCGAGGTGCCGGAACCCTTCCCATCCGCATGCGCTCCCATGAGGATGCCGCCATGAAGGTGGCTAAATTCCTAGAGGGGCACCCTGGCGTATCGCGCGTCTTCTATCCCGGTCTTGCCTCGCACCCCCAGCATGAACTGGCGAAACGGCAGATGAAGAACTTTTCCGGCATGTTAACGTTCCAGACGAAGCAGCCTGGACCCGAAGTCGCCGCGCGTATGGTGGAGAAGCTGCAGGTCATCCACTACGCCGTGTCGCTCGGCCACCATCGCAGTCTCATCTACTGGATCGGCACCGACGATATCCAAGGCTCGACCTTCCGTCATGACGAACAGGCGCTCAAGCGTTACCGCGAGTATGCGGGCGATGGCGTGTTCCGCTTGTCAGTCGGCATCGAGACCGGGGCGGATCTGATTTCGGATCTCGCAGCCGTGCTGTAGAAATGCCGCAGCCTGCGGGCTTGAAAGGACGGGTGCGGCCACCTAGCTTGAGATCGGGGAACGGACGCCTTTCATGGAGGACCCGATGCCGGGTGTTTTTGAATTCCGTTCCTACTTCACCACCGACAACCTCATCTCGCAGACCACCCTGTCGACAGGGGCCGGCAACGGTATCGACGACCCAACATTGTTTTCGTCGATCGGCAGCAGCTATCTGTTTGACCCAAATCAATTTGCCGCGGTGCCCATCACCCTGCATGCCGGCCAGACGTTTTCGGCTGATGTGGACTATGGCAGCAGCAACAACGTCGATACCGTCAACACGGCGATGTGGGTCCTCGATGCGTCGGGCAACATCGTCGCCAGCAACAACAATTCCGGGCCGGATAGCGGCTCCATCGGCAATGCCGATCCGAAGTTGCAATTCACCGCCGCCACGGTCGGGACGTACATCG
>JAGREQ010000405.1 GCA_020446465.1 Novosphingobium sp.
ATCGCGCCGGGGTGCCGGATTATCGGTGATGTCGAAATCGGGCCTGATGTCAGCATCTGGTATAATTGCGTCATTCGGGCTGACGTGAACCGTATCGTGATTGGCGCACGCAGCAACATTCAGGATGGCACCGTCGTCCATTGCGACAGCCCCGATCCGCGCAATCCGCAAGGCTTTCCGACGTTGATCGGGGAAGACGTGCTGATCGGGCATCTCGCCATGATCCATGGTTGCACGCTCAAGGATCGTGCCTTTGTCGGGTTGAGCACGACTGTCATGTCCGGCTGTGTCATCGAAAGCGATGGAATGCTAGCGGCTGGCGCTATGTTAAGCCCGAACAAGGTGATCGGGGAACGGCAATTGTGGATGGGATCACCCGCCAAATATGCACGAGACCTGACCGATGCCGCACTTGCCGATATGCAGGCCGGGGTTGCGCACTATGTCGAAAATGGTCGCGCTCATGCAGGCGAAGTGGCCGCATCGACAGAGGCGCTCAGCCAGCCGGGCGATTAAGGGGTGGCGCGGCCCAAAATCAGCCTTCCGCCAGCAAATGCGATCCGTGCGATTGCCGATCAGGAAGGGCGCCTTGCCGTGAAGGCGACGCCCGGCGCGCGCGAAGAGCGGCTGGAGATTACAGACGGGCGGCTCTGCGCCAAAGTGCGGGCCAAGGCGGAAAGCGGGAAGGCGAACAAGGCCGTGCAGGCGTTGCTTGCCGATGCGCTGGGCATTGCGCCGTCCCGCGTGCAAATGTTGCGCGGCGCAACATCGCGTGAGAAGCTGTTCCGGATCGACGAATAGCCCGTCGGGGTTCCTGTTGGGCGCTACGCTTATTTATCCGGGCCTTTATCCCATTCTTCAGGATTGATCCGGGCCTCGCGCATCCGCATGGCCAGCCCCAGCGCTACGCCGGTGCCGATGGCAACTGTCAGATCGGCCAGCACTGTCAGTGTGAGCGTGACCAGCAAGAGAATCCGGTCGTTCTTCGACGATGCCCAGTAACCCTTCCATTTGTGTGGCTCGCTCATGTTCCAGGCGGTGACAAGCAGCAGCGCGGCCAATGCCGGCATGGCGAGATACCCTGCCAATGGTGCGGCAAAGAGCAGGACCAGAAGAATCACCAGTGCGTGGATAAGGCCTGCCACTGGTGTTTGTCCGCCTGCCCTTACGTTGGTGGCCGTCCGCGCGATGGCGCCGGTTGCGGGCATCCCGCCAAACAGGGCCGAACCCATGTTGGCCCAACCCTGGGCCATCACTTCGGCATTGGGGCGGTGCTTGCCGGCAATCATGCGGTCAGCAACCATGGCTGAAAGCAGGGATTCGATTGCGGCCAGAAATGCGATGACAAGTGCAGAGGGGAACAGTTCACCCAGTCGCGCCAGAGTAATATGCGGGATCTGGGGCGCGGGCAGTTTGGCCGGCAGCGCGCCATAGCGTGCAGCAATCGTATCCACCGGCAATGTAAAGGCAGTTACTGCAACCGAGATAACCGCCATGGCCACGATCAGGCCCGGAAGGCGCGGGGCCAGCTTGCGCAGTGCAACTATCAGGGCCAGCGCGGCAAGGCCCGTTGCCACTGCCGCCGGGCTGATGGTGTCGCGTGCTGCCCACAGCGCTTCGAGCTTGGCCAGAAACTCGGCTGGTAGGGATGCTGCATCCATGCCGAGGAAGTCTTTCAACTGGCTGGTGGCAATGATGATCGCAATGCCGATCGTAAAACCGTTCACTACCGCTTCGGGAACATAGGCGATGAGGTTGCCGAGCCGAAGCAATCCCGCAAGGACGAGAATTGCCCCTGCCATAAGCGTGGCCAGCACCAGTCCATCATAGCCATACTGCGCGATGACCCCGAAAACCACGACGATAAATGCCCCGGTCGGCCCGCCGATCTGGACCCGGCTGCCGCCAAGCAGGGAAATCAGAAAACCCCCGACGACCGCAGTAATCAGGCCTTTTTCCGGCGATGCGCCCGATGCGATGGCGATGGCGATGGACAGCGGGATTGCCACCATCGCCACGGTCAGCCCGGCGAAGGCATCGGCAGTGAACTGTCTGGGTGTGTAACCTTGCAAGGTTGATAGAAGTTTGGGCTTCATGCGCTGGTATCGTCGTGGCTGGAGCATTCCGAGAAAAAGTTGCCAG
>JAGREQ010000406.1 GCA_020446465.1 Novosphingobium sp.
GAGCACTTGTTCCATCATGTTCACTTTCTGGCCGACGCGGTCGATGAAAGGGATGATAAGGTGCAGGCCAGGGTCAGCAGCCAGCGTGAACTTGCCCAGTCGTTCAATGGTATAGACGAAGCCCTGCCGCACGACGCGCACGCCCATCAGCAGAAATACCACCACCAGAAACACCAGTGCGATCAAAAATCCGCCCATCGCCTAACCCCCTATGCCTTCATACAAACCGCGATTCTAACGGCGGGGGGCACTCTGGCAAGGAAAACTGGAAATTGTGTTACCTTTGTGGGGATTAGGGTGATTCAAAGGGGCTGCTCAGCCTCGGGTGGAGGCAGCATGACTGACCCGTGACGCAGATTTTCCGAAAAGAGCACCAGCAGCCGCTGCCAGGCGCCTTCTGCCGGGCTTTCGGCATAGACCGGGGAATCAGCCACCATCCAGCCATGATCGGCAGGATATACTTCTATCTCAGCCGGACGACCGGCGGCCTTTGCCGCATCGCGCAAGGTATCATCCGCAGTGGGGTCTTTTTCGTCATCGTTGCGGGCAATGGCGATAAGATAGGCGGCCTTGCTGTCTGCAAGGCTGCGGTGCGGGCTGTCCTCTCCTTCTGCCACAAGGCGGCTGCCATGAAACGTGGCGACGGCCCGGACCCATTCCGACACGGCAGAGGCAGTCCACATGGCGAACGGCCCGCCCATGCAGAAGCCCATGGTCCCAACCCCTGCACTGGCGTCCACGCCCGGTTGTTCGACGAGCCAGCCGATCGCCGCCTTCGCATCGCTTGAAATCGCGTCTTTTGTCAGCTTTTCCCGCCATGGCGCAACGCCATCAACGCCCGATTTATCCATCCATTCGGCAAAACTGTCCCACTGCGGGGATCTGGCCCAACGGTAGTAGGGGTTGAGGATCAGCACACCATAGCCTTCGCGCGCCAGACGGCGAGCCATCGCCTTGAAGGCTTCACGCAACCCGGCAATGTCGGTCCATAGCAGAACGGCGGGATGATCGCCTTTTGCCGGATACACGAAAAAGGCATCTGCCTGGCCATCAGGCGTGGCAATGCTGACCGTGTCTTCGCTGAGTGGAATAACCTCGGCGCCAGACGTTGCGCCTCGTTCGTCCGCGTTGCTTCCGGTCGGGCTACAGGCCCAGGCAAGAACCGCCGTGCCCATGGCTGCAAACTCGCGCCGGCTCAGCCCGCGCCGAGCCAAAGCGGCATCGAAACGGGCATTGTCGTTTTCATCGCACATCGCAAACCTCCCTTACAGCACCCACAACGCGCAAGGGTGGCACGGGTTTCACCGCCGCGCCAGTGCCGCTTCGCTTTCAGCCAGAAGCTCGGCGATAATGGCGGCAACGGGTTCTTCCTGCCGGACCATACCAACCGACTGGCCTGCCATGATCGAGCCGTTTTCAACGTCGCCATCAATTACCGCGCGCCGTAATGCGCCGGCCCAGAAATGTTCGATCTGGAGTTGCGCTTCACCCATATCGACTTTGCCTTCATCCAGCAGTTGCGCGACTTCGCGCTGCTTGGCCGTGAATTCTTCCGTCCCCTTGTTCTTGAGCGCGCGCACCGGGATCACTGGCAGGCGCGGGTCCACCTGCACACTGGCGACGGCATCGCGGGCATTGGCGCGGAAGAATGCTTTCTTGAAGTCCGGGTGGGCGATGCTCTCACTCGCGCAGGCGAAACGGGTGCCAAGCTGGACGCCCGCCGCCCCCATTTCGAGATAACCTGCGACAAGTTCCCCGCGGCCAATCCCGCCTGCAACAAAAACAACATGATCTTCGGCAAGTTCAGGCAGGAACTCTTGCGCCAGCACGCTGGTTGCCACCGGGCCAATGTGTCCGCCCGCTTCCATCCCTTCGATCACCAGCGCATCCCCGCCAGACCGCAGCAGTTTTTTCGCAAGCGCCAGAGTCGGGGCAAAGACAATGACTTTCGCGCCAAAAGCCTTGATCGCTTCAACGCTGCCTTTGGGCGGGATTCCGCCTGCCAGCACGACATGACTAACGCCGTGCTTTTCGCACACGCCGATAAGGTCAAAAAGCTGCGGGTGCATCGTGATAAGATTCACGCCAAAGGGCTTGGCGGTCAGCGCCTTTGTCCCTGCAATTTCCGCATCGAGCAATTC
>JAGREQ010000407.1 GCA_020446465.1 Novosphingobium sp.
GCCACGAGTTCACGGACCGCCATTTCCGGATACATTGGAACCGTGCGCCGAAGGGCTACCCCAAGTGCTTCGTTCGTCGGGAGCAAGCCATTGATGAAGCTGATCAGCCCTTCAAAGCCGCTTGCATAGCCTTTGTTGCCCAACTGCTCGCGAACCGTTTCGACCTTGCCTTTTCCCTTGTAAACGATGACCCTGATGGCCTTGCGCCCGAGTGTCGGGAAATCATTCAGGCGTGTTGCGAACAATAGCGCTCCCAGATTTGTAATGTTCCAGGTGCCAGCGTCCGAGCGGGCAATCAGTCGGTCGGCGGCCAGTGCTTCAAGTATTCCTTCCTTCGATGGAGGCAAGGGTACGTTCAACAGCGTGAAGTAGGCGGGATAGTCGAGATGCCGCAACACTTCATCTTCTGATACCCCACTGAGCGCAATGATCTCTTCAAACGGTTCATCGTCAAAGGCACGCCATAACAGTCGCTCCTTCTCAACTTCATTTTTGAGGTTCTTTTTGTACGAGCCGACTCTGACATAAGCCACGCCTTGGAATGACACCGGCTGCTGCAGTGCCCGCGCGATTTCAAGTATAACGACCCTGTGTCCCTTGATGTTGACTGTGTGAAACGCGAAGTCGACCTTTGGACTCAACAACCGACCAATCCAGTTGATCAGGTTTTCATTTCCTTTCTTTGATGTCTCTGGCGAAAAAGTCGTCCCAACGATCTTATGGGTTCCGTCTTCAATACCCCAAATGCAGTAACCACAAGCCTTTCCGGCCAGAACCGCAGAATTCGACAGGGCTGATACATACTCTCCGATTTCCTGCGGGTCAGCGTTGTTGTGCTTGAACTCCAACCATTCCGTTTCTGCTGGCAGGCGACACAGCTCCCGGACAAGCCCTTCCCAATAATCGTTTGTGCGAGATGCCATCGTTCCTCCTGCCGCGTCAGACGTCCAGCATACACAGGGCGCTGATTCGCGTCCGCCGATTGGAAACCCGGCTGTCCAATCGGTGAGCATCCAAGTTTGCACGCAGGTTCGGGCCTTGGCAGACCAGCCCGCAACCGGATCATTTGACGTTGCGCGCCCAACGCCCCCCTTCCCTGACGCACCCTCCCCGTCCAGCGGGACACGGCTCGTATCGGTGACGCCTAAACCGGGGCGCCACCCCGCAAGGGGCAAGCCCTCGGCTTGGCGCCGCCCTGCGGGTGCGGGGTCCCCAACGCCCTTCGGTTTTTTGCCGGCGTCACGAGCCGTGCAATCCCGCCCGGCCGAACCGGAGAGTACCGTCATGGGGAAAGAGCGCATCGACGTCCACCAAGCCATCACCGACAAGATCGTGGCCATGATCGAGGCCGGCACCGACGAGGTCAGGCTGCCGTGGCTGAGAACCGGCATGTCATCCATCCTGCCGAGGAATGCGGCCAGCGGCGAGCATTACAACGGCATCAACATCCTCTCGCTGTGGGCAGCTTGCGAAGAGCGTGACTATGCCACTTCGCTGTGGGGCACTTACCGCCAATGGCAGTCGCTGGATGCCCAGGTCCGCAAGGGCGAGAAAGCCTCCCTCGTTGTCTTCTACAAGCAGCTTGAGGTTGATCCCGACCCCGAAGACGATGCCGACAACGGCCTTCGTCACTTCGCCCGCGCAAGCTGGGTGTTCAACATCGACCAGGTCGACGGCTACCAGGCCACCCCGCAACTCGACCCCCTGCCACCGATTATGCGTGACGCACAGGCCGAGGCGTTCATTGCAGCCACCGGTGCCGCCATCCGTGCCGGTGGTGAGCGCGCCTACTACGACGGCTTGTTTGACCGCATCCAAATGCCCGACGAGCAGCTGTTCCGCGCCGATGATGCCGTCACGCGCAGTCAGGACTGGTATGCCGTGCTTACCCATGAGCTGGCCCACTGGTCCGGTGCCAAGGCCCGTCTCGACCGGCAGTTCGGCAAGCGCTTCGGCGACGATGCCTATGCCATGGAGGAGCTGGTTGCCGAGCTGTCGTCCGCGTTCCTCTGCGCCGAGCTGGGCCTTACACCGGTGCTGCGTCCCGACCACGCGCCCTACATCAAGCATTGGCTGGAGGTCATGAAGGGTGACAAGCGTGCCATCTTCACCGCTGCCGCCAAGGCATCCGA
>JAGREQ010000408.1 GCA_020446465.1 Novosphingobium sp.
GCCAGGTTGCGACGATAAAAGGCGTTGGATTCCTCAGCCGTCGAAAAACCCGCATACTGCCGGATTGTCCATGGGCGCCCGGCATACATGCTGGCCTTGACCCCGCGCGTGAACGGCGCAAATCCGGGCAAACCGGGATCGGTGGCAACGTCATCCGCCGTATAAAGCGGTTTAACATCAATCCCTTCGGGCGTGTTCCAGGTAAGATCGCGACCCTTTACTTCCTTGTCAGCCAGGGCTTTCCAGTCTGCGGTTGTCGGCTTGTCGGTCATAAGTCAGTGAGCCTCTTTCGGCGTTTCCATGATTTCGGTGAGCATCCCAAGCATGTCCTTGGGGTGGACGAAGAAAATCGGCGTGCCATGTGCACCAATGCGGGTTGGACCAAGGATGCGCTTGCCCTGCCCTTCAAACCAGGCGCGCGCGGCCTCGATATCGGGCACTTCAAAGCACACATGATGCTGCCCGCCAAGCGGGTTCTTGGCGATAAAGTTGGCAACCGGGCTTTCATCGCTGAGGGGTGACAGCAGTTCAACCTGGGTGCCTGCGGTCCCGCTTCCGCCTTCGCCGTTTCCGGGCGTATGTACGAAACAGACCTTTACGCCCTGTTCCGGCATATCAAACGGTTCGGTAATCACAGTCGCGCCCATGACATCCCTGTAATGGGCAATCGCTGCATCCATATCAGGCACGGCATAGCCCAGATGGTTCATGCGGCCGAGTTTCATGCGATGTTCTCTATCACCATGGCGATGCCCTGTCCGCCACCAATGCACATGGTGATGAGGCCATACTTGCCGCCGGTGCGCTTCAGTTCATAGACAGTCTTGATCGTCAGGATCGCGCCGGTCGCACCGATCGGATGGCCAAGCGAAATGCCCGAACCATTGGGGTTGGTCTTTGCCGGATCGAAACCAAGTTGCCGCGCAACGCCACAAGCCTGTGCGGCAAAGGCTTCATTGGCCTCGATAACGTCCATCTGATCAAGCGTGAGGCCCGCACGTTCGAGCGCCTGCGGCACGGCCTTGACCGGGCCAAGCCCCATGACGTTGGGGTCAACGCCTGCATGGCCCCAACTCAGAACCTTTGCCAGCGGCTTCAGGCCTTGGTCTTCCACGGCCTTGCCGCTTGCCAGCACGACCGCACCTGCACCATCGTTGATACCCGAGGCATTGCCTGCGGTGACGGTCCCATCTTTCTGGAACACAGGGCGCAATCCCGCCATCCCTTCAAGAGAGACATCAGCCCGCGCATGTTCATCGGTATCGAATGCGACCACGCCCTTGCGCGTCTTGATCTCAACCGGAACGATCTGCTCCTTGAAATAGCCGTTCTGAATGGCATTGGTTGCACGCTTGTGGCTTTCCACGGCCAGTTCGTCCTGATCCTGACGGCTGATCTGGCACTGGTTGGCGATATTTTCCGCCGTGACGCCCATGTGCACATTGGCAAACGGATCATGCAGCGCGCCCAACATGCCATCGATCAGTTCAATGTTGCCCATCTTGGTGCCGAAGCGGGCAGCGCTCGTCATGTGCGGGGCCTGCGACATCACTTCCGCGCCTGCGCCAATGGCAACATCGCATTCACCAAGCCTGATTGCCTGCGAAACGGACACGATTGCCTGCAGGCCCGAACCGCAGAGGCGATTGACGTTCATGGCCACGCTTTCCACCGGAACACCGGCATTCACCGAAGCCACACGCGAAACATAGGCATCAGACGGCTGTGTGGGCACCACGGTGCCGACAGCAACCTGCTCCACCTTGTCCGGTGAAACGCCTGCGCGCGACAGTGCTTCTTTCATCACGATCGTGCCCAGTTCAGCCGGGCGGAATGACTTCAGAGAGCCGCCAAATGTGCCAATAGCGGTGCGGGCGCCGCCAACGATGAAAATATCCTGCATGGTTAAATCAGCCTGTAATCAGAGAGGAATGTTGTCGTGCTTCTTCCAGGGATTTTCGAGTTCCTTGTGCCGAAGCTTGCGTAAACCGAGTGCGATTCGTTTGCGCGTGGAATGCGGCATTATAACCTCGTCGATGAAGCCTTTCGATGCCGCGACGAAGGGGTTGGCGAACCGGTCCTCGTATTCCTTTGTCCGTTCGGCGATCTTGTCCGGGTCGCCAATA
>JAGREQ010000040.1 GCA_020446465.1 Novosphingobium sp.
CCGGCCTTGTTTGACACCCTTACCGAGACCGCGGTCTCGACGTGACCGGTCCAGCACGCGGATTGGAGTGTCATCTGCATGCAGCACCGGCGCGGACATCACCTCGGCCTGGATCTGCTCGATGACGGGGGCGAGCACCTTCATGGCGCGCCCGCACCAATCCAGAAGCGTGCTGTCAGGGATGTCGGCGCCCATACGGGCGTAGATCTCGTGCTGACGATACAATGGAAGATGGTCGTCGAACTTGGAGACGAGGATTTGGGCCAACAGCCCCGGCCCGGCCATGCTGCCGGGGATCGGACGGCTCGGGGCCGCAGGCTGCACCATCTTCTCACAGCGGCGGCAGGACTTCTTCACCCGCGCGATCTGAATGACCCTCATCTGCGCCGCGACCAGGTCGAGAAGCTCGCTGACGTCCTCGCCCACCACGCGCAGGTCACCCCCACAATCGGGGCAACAGGAGCCAGGGTCGAGCTCCCGGCGTTCGCGGGGCGTTGCCTCCGACACGCGCGGCCTGCGACGCGGCTTTGCCTCGGCAACAGGCGCATCGGTCGCGGCAGGCTCATCGTCCTCGGTCGGCCCGTCGCGCTGTTCGGCGGCCGCGACCAGCAGATCCTCCAGTGCCAACTCCAGCTGGGCGATCTCGCGTTCGATCTTTTCCGAGGACTTGCCGAAGGCCTGCTTCTGCAACTTGGCGATCCGCAGGCGCAAGGCCTGAACCAGCTGTTCATGGGCCTGAAGCGTGGCCGACATGCGCGCATTCTCGGCCTGCAGCGCGGCGATCATCGCCTTCAGGACCGAAGGATCGTCAGAGAGAATGTTGGCATCATCAGACATGCTGACTGATACCACGCGCAGGTCGAGGTTGCCAATAAAACAAGGAGATTCAGATGGATAATCTACCCGACCCGCGCGGGTGGTGCGCCCCAGTCCGGTCGCCGCCAGTCGATCCCTTCCCACAGCATCGCCAGCTGGGCCGAGGTCAGCCGCGCGACCCCGGCCTCGGTGTTCGGCCAAGGGAAACGCCCGCGCTCAAGGACCTTGTAGTAGAGGCAGAAGCCCTGGCCATCCCAGTAGAGCAGCTTCAGCCGATCCCCCTTGCGCCCCCGGAAAGCAAAAACCGCACCGCCGGTTGGCTTCTGGCGCAACACGTCTTGGGCCAGAGCCGAGAGACCGGCAATTCCCTTCCGCATGTCGGTCGCGCCGCACGCCAGATAGACCCGAACTCCGGTGCCAGGACCGATCATGCTGCCTCGATCACTCGGAGCAGACACGCCAGCTCCGTCTCTGGCAGATCCGCGCGACAGCGCAGCTGCCGCCCGTTGGCGAGAACGATTGTAACCTCGGCGACCGCGGGAGCCTTCGTGCCAGTGGTGGTGTCGACAATTTCGGCCGCTGCCAGTTCGACCGGCAGGAATACCGGCATCTCACCTCTGTGCGGCCAGAGACCCTTGCGCCTCAGCTCACGCCGCCAGTGATAAATGTTCTGCCGCCCCACATCATGCCGCCGGGCGACATCGGACACCGTCCAGCCGTTGACGCCGACCTCTTCGACGATGGCCAGCTTCTGCTCGACAGACCACCGGCGGCGCCTTTCGGGGCCTGTGAACACCTCGTGTCGCATGAAAACCTCCGTCTTCGTGGACACCGAAAATGACGTCCATAGCGACGTAAGCTAAGATCTGAAAACGGGGCCGGTAAGGTGGTACAAATCGGGTGCTTACATCCTCTACGCAGCACCCTCGGCAGAGCAGTCAGGCCGGACGGTTACGGCTGGCCCGCCGCATCGCCGTGATCCTGCACCGGATGTGGAAGGATGACACCGACTTCCGTTTTGACATTCCC
This sequence comes from Novosphingobium sp., assembly GCA_020446465.1. Taxonomy (GTDB): domain Bacteria; phylum Pseudomonadota; class Alphaproteobacteria; order Sphingomonadales; family Sphingomonadaceae; genus JAWKXU01. The sequence continues at coordinate 1,846 of JAGREQ010000040.1, forward strand.
GTGCTTCATGCCGGCTGAAGACACAGATTCCAGACTGCTGCCCGCCTGATCGCGGGCCTTCGAGGTCCCCACGGGACGCGGTTCCGGTGATGCCGTGCTCAGGACTGATGCCGATCGTATCGAGCACGCCAATGAGATGGGCACATCGGAATTGCATTGAACCAGCATCATGTTGGCAGCCACAGCGCTGACCACGGACCGAAGCATGCACCCGGGTCGATCTCAGGCGAAGGCTGCCGAACAGGGAAGCAGATCACTTTCTCAAAGAACAAGACCGCGCGCTCCGGCGGCACATCCCGTATGCGCAAAACCGCTTGACTGGGACGACCCCGTTACCGAAGTCTGGAGCCTAAACGATCAGTCGAGGACATTGACATCGAAAACGTTGCCAGTGCAGCCAATAGCGCAAATCGGTAATCTCTTGGACGGCCGAACCGGCTCTATAGCAACATGCTGCTGAACATCGGTTATTACCCCCTCATTCGGAGGCGTTGCCGTTATCAACACCTCATTAATACCAACTCCTGACGGGAGGCAGTCAAGATTGGCATTCGAGACCAGAAACTTGTATTTCGGCTCTACCATTCCTGGTTGCAGCGTCTTTACACGATACCACCGCCCATATGATCGGACAAATATGCAAGCAATATCTTCGACACAAATATACCTAACACAAACGGGGATGCCTTCAGAAACTCTTAAGTGAATGGTGCGGCCAAATAGATCAAAAGCCCGTTCTGAGAACCCAGAGTTGACGAAATCACCTGCAGGAAGCTCAGGCACACAACCGATATCGACGAGCTGCATCTCAGAGAAATTATCTTCTAAGTTAGGAGGCGGAATATCATGCGCAACACGGGCGCGGAGGACGACGTTCAATATATCCGTGGCAATTATCTCTCCGGCAATGGTCGTCATAATAGGTCGAGAATAGTGACCTGGGTCTAGATACACCCCTGCGGCATCATAAAATTTCGAACCAAATTTTTTACGAAACTCCATGTTCAGATCAATGACATGAGTATCGTAGTATCTAGCAAAATAATGAACGTAAGCATGAACAGGGTTTACACTCTTGCGGTGAACTCCATGCTTTGAAGCAAGCACGGTCGAAACAATCATCGCATTGGGGTTCGTCTGCCGGCAGAACCGCAACAAGCCTTCGGACGCTTGACACCATCTTTGAAGCTCGGAGTAATTACCGGAATTTATTCTATATATATCGCTATCGTTCAAGCAGTACTCGATCATGATAAGATCAGCAGACCGAAGGTCCGCGGAGCGCTCCTTCAAACGCATCAGGCCCATCAGGCTACTTGTGTTTCCGATTGCAAGGTTCGATACAATATCGAACTCTACACCGCTTCTCTGCAATGCAGTCGTCAACCCAGAAAGATATCCGGGAGACATCACACTGTTAGACCCCCCAACAACAACTGCGGAAATTTTCCTCGTCGAAGGATTTAATATCATTCGGCTACCGTGCTTCGTGCGCGATGCGAATCAACACGCCTACGCCATTGACGCTGTATCTCATCTTGATAGATCCTACTATTCTTACGCCTCCGAAGCCTCTTGTAGAACGCGATCAAATCGACATCCCCGGAGACAATGAAGTCAACAACCATTGTCAACGCACCGCACTGTTTTGTCAATTCAATCGATGAATGCCCGCTTCCTGGCACCCGAATTTCAATTAAACGGGCGTTTCTAACTCGCCTAACGTGAAGTCGATCCAAGGGGGCATTGATATCGTAGAAGACGTAAGCCGATTTCAATCGGTCAAAACGACCCTTTACATCACCAAAGCAGGTAGTGAAATCCCAGGCCGTTGCTCGCGGAAACCGGCCATCCAGGATTTTCGCGGGGTCAAGTGTGGTCTGTGGAGAGAACACAAAGGCACTGTCGGCACCTATCGTATCCGAATAGCAAAGCGCACCAAATCCACCCATCGATACGCCATATGTAACAATACGCCTGAACCCAGAGAAAAAGCATGAAATCTCTAAAAAAGCCGCTTCAAGGTCGGGAGTAACGTACCAGTTTACCCGTTTAGGTTTGATCGACAACACGGAGCAACGTCTTTTCCGGAATACGTCCGTGCCCCAGCCCGGTCTAAATCCGTTCAAACGGGGATCTTCACCACCCGCAGGTTCAAACACTACTACAAGGACATCGTCGTTAAAGATATGCCCTTCCAAATAATAGTATTCGGTCTCCAAAAACAGGTTATTCGAGATTGCCGCGCTTGCAGGCAGGGAATCGAAAAGATTTTCTGATGAAGGCATCAGTTAATCGCCCAACTCGCCAGATACCTCAGAGGAAGACATAGAGCGCCGCCACTCGTTAAGTTTCGACTTGATCACTGGGCCTTCGGGGCGGGCTCTTGCCGCGATTTCTAGAAGAGCGATCATCTCTTTGCGCTGCATGGCTGCCTCGCCGCCAAGAGCCAATGCAGCGTCCCGAATAAGGTCAATGGCCTGCTCCGACAGTACACGGCGATCAAAATAGCGTACAAGGCACTCAACGAGATTTTCTACTAGAATAGCAACATCTTTAAGCGACATCCGCGCGGTCGCATCTTCCTCCTCACGAGGATAGCCAAAAATATCAACCCCTGCGAAAACCTCTGAGAACAACTGTCCGTTCGATTTTTTGAAGACTTCGTAGATATCATGCGAATGCGAATCAGTAATCTTACCAAGTTTTAGCTGGGATATTCCGGATATCAGCTTCTTGTAATCGTAGTTTCGTCTGTTTACGCCTTCGTTCTCAAAAAGTGGCACAGCCCGGTTTATTGCCATATAGGCCGCCGCCTCCAAGAGCGTCAGGCTTTCGTTCTCTCTGCGATCAGAAAACTCCAATTCTGTTGGGTCGATCTCGCTGGGAAAGGTTGAAAGGAAGTCTCGGCGAATATCGCCTCCCGTGAAAGCGTCTCGGTCATAGCTTCGAAACTCCATCTCAGCATAAGGAAAGTTTCTCTTCCACCGCCTATACAGATCCATGTAATTAAAATATCTGTCTCGGTCACTGGCATCGTTACGATAATCGTCAAACGCGCGAGACTCATTGTTCTTTAGGTCCGTCGAATACAATGACTTCCGCACATCCCACTGCGGGCGCAGATAACAGACGACAACATGGTCTTTAAAATACTTCCTGCAGAAAGCGGAAAAACGGGTTAGATCATCCTCATCTGTCAGGCGACTGTGAAAATGCTCTGACGTAATCACCATAGAATGGTGATTATCTGAAGCAGATTCGATTTCAGCTTCCAAGGCAGTCAAGAAGTCGGCAAAGTATCGGTTCTTATCATCGCTATCCCGCAGGCCGTTAAATGTCCAAAACTCATCTGGCTCAGTTCGAAAATATGCGACAAGCCGCCGATTGTTTTCCCAACCGAGCATATCACTCAAAAATACGCCTTGGGCGGATAATCTGCTCCGGTTCGCGTAGAGCCATTTCTGTATCAGTGTTGTGCCGGTTTTTTCAGTTCCAATATGGAGGATAAGCGTCATCTTATTCATTTCTTACTCCGATATCTGCGCTCGGTTGCCCGGGGGAGTTTATAGTGGCCCAAGGCGCGCCGCAGCCGCTAACCTCTTTCGTCGGGCCGCCTTCGCCGGCCAGCAGCGTACGCTGGAAGCTTGCAAATGACCGTGCTTTAAGAGCCTCATTCTGTTTAAGTATCATCGTACGATGATTTTCCTCAATGGCGGCCTCTCTTATGACGTCGATGTACTGCCTTACATTTTCTCCTTCGGGAACAAAGCCAGGCCAGTCACTACCAAAAAAGTCAGTTACACCACCAACGGGTGGCGTCACAATTGGAAGACCCGCCGCGGCCATCTCCATCAACACGTTTGGCATTCCATCAAATCTGGAAGTATACAAGAAGCACAGGTAGTTGCGGGAAAATAGCTGACGAATGCTCGAGTATTCACCGTGAAACCTTACATTTACGGGCAGCCGGCCAAGGTCAAACTCAGTGTCGTTGAGAACCCGCCGACCATACATATGAAAGGTCAACTCTGGCATCAACCGCGCGATATCTAGCAATATACCCGGGTTCTTCTGATGATCTATTCTACTTGCCCAAAGGACATTCCTAGATATGTGACTTGAAAACGATCGACCAGCAAGGGATGCAACTCTCTCCTCGTCCGGAGGATAAAATATTGTTCTAATCCGCTTGTTTTCGACGCCGTATATCCTGCAAATCTCCTCAGAGAACCACGTATTATCACTGATATAGGTGTCTACATTCCCGTCGATTGCAGGAATCATATTTTGAAACCCGGAAATGTGACCTTCTCCATCTACGTGTGGGCAGAACATCGCAAACTCAACCGTGTTGGCTATCTTCATTTGAGCCAGAAGCAAAGAAGCTGTGTACGATTGGACGCAAAAAACTCGCTCCGGCTTCGCCGCCATGAAAAATATGCGAAGGAGCTCAACCCTTTCTGATATCGAAAATTCGTCGGGATATCGCCTGCCGCTCAGTTCGGAAATCAGGTCCGGTAAGCTGATCGTATCGGCACGAAATCTGTCGTAGTTTTCGACGATTGATGGTGACTCTGTAAGAACGATCCTCGGCGTATTCACGTCGTTACTCTTCCACGCGCGCAGATGCAGAGTCCCAACCAACTCTGCCCCACCTGCCTCGAGATGAGGAAGAATGACGAACGAACCACCTTTGACAGACTCTCCCAGAGATTGCAGCGCCTGTCTAACGCGCATGCTCTGATGATTTTCAGGGCCGCGCCATTGAATCTGATCGAGGCTTTCAGGTGGTCGAAACACGTCCGATCTCGTTCGTAGAATGTCGACCATGTCGACGAAGGCCGAAGGTAAGAGGGAGGCTCTCCGAGCGCCGTCCTCTACCGCCTGTTGCCAAGATGATTTCAGCGCGGCCGGATCGGAAAAATACCCGATGGTGGGCAACCAGACAGTCGATTTCCATCGCCGCACTTCTTCGTTCGCGTAAGGGGTAAGCAGTGTCTCCGAGCCAAGCCAGTCAAGTGCCTCGATCATCTCCCCCCTATCTATCGTCCAGGTATCAAGAAAACGTTCGATATCGGCGACAGTTTGACATTCACGATATGTGCTTAAGTAATCAGAGCCCGTGAAGGCGACGCCATACTTATTGATGAGTGCATCTGAAACACGCTGCGATCCCCTGATATCAGGCCGGCAATAGATGTCAGACGCCACGACAGCCTTCCGACCCAAGCCAGTATCGACAAGAGACAAACCACCCTCGTGTCCGCCTAGCGTTATTACCGAACCGATATCATCCTTCTCTTTGATGTATTCCAATAACTCCATTAATCCGCCAAGCTCGTAGTATTTCTCGATCAACTTTGAACCTGAAATAACCCCCGATAAGCCAACTAAATGCCCCCGCTTCTGTCGATCTCTTATCTCGTCGATAAGCGCGGATACGTCTGAGAAATCATACCAGCGAAAATAGAATGTTTCCGACTGTGGGTCATAGTGCTGAATTGTCTGCGGGAGCACGATCCGATTACCGGCCGATTCACTAATACGAACACTCGCGCGGCCAACGAATTTCCTAGAAAGGATTCCGCCACCCTCCACATATAATAAATTGTCATGACTGATCGACGACGGTCGATTTCGTTTTATCCTTCTCCAGTCCAAGATATTCGGAAACCCGATAGGGAGCCTCACGGTCATGTTGATGAACACCGCCTCCGCTACGCTAGGACCCGCGACGATCTTTTGACCGCCGCAAGGCCAAGCACTTACAGAGGAGAAAATGTCTACAAAGTGCACTTTGGCCGCCGCGTAAAGCGCTGATTTCTTTAGGTATCGGACACTTTGAGCCATCGTCTGAGACAGCCCGCGCAATGGGTCGTCTATTGGGTCGGCCCGAATGAAAAGAATGCGTTTGGCTTGCGACACTAAAATCTTGTAGAATTCCTGACAGAGCCTAGCGAAAAAATTGGTGCCGGTATCGATCAGTGTGCTGCCTGGATACTGGACCAACACCCGTAAGGGCAGCCTGCAATAGAACCAGTCCGGGGTCGCATATTCATCCCTAATTTTTCGAGTGCTGAGGTAGACCGTTCCCCATTCGTCATCTAGGATGGAATGGGAAAACAGGTCCTGTTCGGACTCGTGTATAATTACGATCTGATAGGCTTTAGGTGAATACACCCGCTGAATGTCCTTCAGGCGATCCATAATATTGGGCACGGCCTCGGAGAAAACATCATTCAGAAAGATGATTAGCTTACTTCGGTGGTCAAGTGCCCCCAGAATCTCAGCGGCTCCGTCAGCGCTCCTTCTCACCATGGATCGGAGCTGGGAGGTAATCGCCCAAGGGTTCCGCTTTATGTTGCCGCTGATCAATGGCTCGAACGATATCTGCTCTTCCATGAGCTGATAAACGATTTGCGGAAGCTGAAGCTGAGTCGCAAAATCAGCCTCGTCTCGAAGGTGCAGGGACGCATTAGACGTGCGTGCTTTGCTCTTGATATATCCTACTCCATACAGGTCAGATCTACGATGTGTCATCGAAGGAATCAGGCCCAGAGAAAGATGCCGCTCCTTTACCCTATAGAAGCAAGCAGTATTTGGCAGGATGTCATGCACGACGCCGCGGGCGATGGTATCGCCCGCCCAAGACCAGTCTTCATTACCGAGACCCGCTAATGTGTCGTTGTGGTGGATAGGTGTTTCGGCCAGCAGTGCTTTGTCGACGACGCATTTATTTGAGAAAAACCAATCATAAACGAGAAAAAGAGGATCGAACCTGGGGTCAGATGAAGGAATTATCCGGCGAATTTCATTTTCGCCGCCGAACTTTATAAAGTATTCCGTATGATATACACGACGCTCCGTGACATGACCAGATTTTAGTCTAGAAATAAATTCTGCGTAGATGTTGGACGAGTATAAATCGTCGCCATCATGAAGAAAAACCCACCGACTGCTGGTTATACCAATGCCAAGCTGGCGCGACCGACCAAGATCTTTCTCATTCACAACCTCCAGACGATTCGCTCGCCCCCACTTCTGACAGATTGCGAGGGTCCGCTCGTCCGGATTATCAGCAACGACTATGATCTCGACAGAACCGCCGGCATCCTCTGCTTTGCGAGCAGCTAGATCAATGCTTCGGAGCGTCGGCACAAGCAGCAGCCCCTCCCTGTGAACGTTTATCACGGCCGAACAGTCGAACTTTGGCATCGTCATGTAGCTTCTTGGGTAAGGGAGACTAGGCTGAATTTTCGGAAAGGACGTTGCGGTGATCTCCTCCGCAATTTCGTCGTGGCAAGCGGTACTCAAGCCAAGTTAACAACGGAGCGATGGCCCGTGACCAATCGTGCATCTTGCGCGCTGCGTTTTGAGAAACCCGCGTTAAAAGCTCACGATCCTGATCAAGGGTAGCGATAATGTTGACAAAGCTGTCCTCGCATCCTGTCTCAGAAACCAGAAAGCCCGTTGAGCCGTGTTGGATCGCCTCGTCCATGGCGCCGACCCGTGTGGCAAGCACCACCACCCCGCAGCGTTGGGCTTCAAGCACTGACAGTGGGAGGCCCTCATAATGGGAGGGCAAAATCATTACATCAGTTTCGGCGAGTAGGCTAGTTAAAGCCGCTGTATCGCGTATCGGGCCCAGCATGCGCGTACGTCGTGGAAAAGAAAAATCCGCTTCGCCGCTTTCGACGACCGATCCGCCCGCGATGGTTAAGGTGATCTGCGGTGCGCACAAGGATAGTGCATGATAGATCGCTGCTAGTCGGTGGACTCCCTTCTGTGGGTCCAGTCTCCCCATGAACAGGACGCGCAACGGTTCTCCAGCATCGCGCTGAACTCGCCCGCTCCTCGCTTTGCAGGCGGCACTGGAGGACAGTGGATAGCCCGGCGCATTGATCACTGCCATCAGTTTCTCCCGCGGTATGCCGTGGCCGTGCAACCAATGCCGAAGTGCTTCGGAGCAGGTTAATATCAGATCGTAAGCATATTCGTAGGCGAGAGCCAGTTTGGGCGGACCGTAACTTCGTCCATAAGCACTACGCTCTAGCAGGTGCTCGTGGTCTATCATAATTATGCCCCGACGGCGCAATTGATCTGCGACCTTGTGCAACGCGCCACAATGAGCGTTGATCACGACATCCATGGATGAGAGCAGCCCCATCAGGTCAGCTCTTTCGTGCCAATTACCCCAACTGGGCTCGGCCGTGCCGAGAAACTCGGTGCCGGTCCAATCGATGGCGCTGGGATCAGGCATCCAGTTCACAGTAGCAAAGGCCTGCACTGCCCAACCATCGGGGTGAATGGGCCTGTCGCTGACGACGAACAGGTGGCATCGGAAGTCGTTCTGGGCCAGTTCGCGTGCCATTGAAGCCACCACCTTCTCGACCCCGCCAAAGTTAAAGATTGGTAGGACGAAGGCGATATCGCGTTTCCCAGGCTGTTTGAGCAGCGGAAATACCACCCCTCCACCACAGATCTTGCGCGGGATACTGACCGCGCTGCTGCGATCGACAGCACCGCCCCGATCACGCCACTCCCATCGCTGTTCCAAGGCGGCGTTAAAACGGCTACGAGCGAGTTGCAGGATGAAACTGCGAAACAATTCCTGTCCGCTGGGTGCACGAGGGTCCACGCAAACCATTTGCTCCAGCGCCATGCCCCAAGTTCTAACGGGGAGATCGGTGGACGTTTGGTCAAGACGGCGCAACGCATCCTCGTCGAGGTCCGTAATTAACGTTCGAACGGCCGCGAGGTCGATCACGACGCCATCGGCCTGGCGGTCGGGATTGCCAAAATCGTTGCTGATCCGGTGTCCGCTTACTGAGCTGTCCAAGTAAAATAAGTCGAAGTAAGGCCGCTCGTTCGTTCGCGTCCAGCGCCTCTCTGCGTTCCAGAAGAAACTATGCAACAGGCGGCGCTCCGCCAGTTGGTCAGTGGCACCGTCGCGCAGGAATACCAGATAAGCAGGAGC
>JAGREQ010000409.1 GCA_020446465.1 Novosphingobium sp.
GCCTGCGAATTATTTGCAATAAGGATTAATGCAGATGACGCCGCGCCCGTCTTTGCGCCCATGGGCGTCAAGCGCCCGAAATCAGCCGCATTGCGCGCGGTGCAACATCATGTGGTCTGCCAGCACCAGCGCCATCATCGCTTCCACGACCGGCGCGCCACGGATTCCGACGCACGGATCATGCCGCCCCTTGGTCACGATCTCGCTCGCTTCGCCATCACGGCTGATCGTGGGTTGCGGAATGAGGATGGAACTGGTCGGCTTGAAAGCAACCCGCACCACGACAGGCTGTCCGGTCGAAATGCCGCCCGCGATCCCGCCAGCATGGTTGGCCGTGAACTCCGGGCCATCAACGCCGGGCTGCATCGGATCGGCATTATCTTCGCCGCGCAGCCGGGCAGCAGCAAACCCGTCGCCAATCTCGACGCCCTTCACCGCATTGATGCTCATCATCCCGCCTGCAAGATCAGCATCGAGCTTGCCATAGAGCGGCGCGCCCCAACCGGCGGGAACGCCTGTTGCCACACATTCGACAACCGCACCGAGCGATGACCCGTCCTTGCGGGCCTGATCCAGCAGGGCTTCCCAACGGGTAGCCGCAGCCGCATCGGGACAGAAAAACGGGTTATTGCCGATTTCGTCCGTCTTGAAATTGTCGCGATCAATCGCATCGCCACCGATTTCCACGACATAGCCCGTGATCCGGACTTGCGGGATAATCAGCCGGGCTACAGCCCCCGCCGCGACGCGCGCTGCCGTTTCGCGCGCGCTGGACCGGCCACCGCCGCGATAATCGCGAAAGCCATATTTCGCATCATAGGCGTAATCGGCATGGCCGGGGCGGTAAGCCTTTGCCACGTCGGAATAATCCTTGGATCGTTGATCCACGTTCTCGATCATCAGGCTGATCGGCGTGCCGGTTGTCTTGCCCTCAAACACGCCGGAAAGGATTTTCACCTGGTCCGGCTCACGCCGCTGCGTGGTAAAGCGCGATTGCCCCGGACGCCGCGCATCGAGGAACGGCTGGATAACCGCTTCATCCACGGCCAGCCCCGGCGGACAGCCATCCACCACAGCCCCCAAGGCAGGGCCGTGGCTTTCCCCCCATGTCGTAAAGCGCAAGGCGCGGCCGAATGTATTGACGCTCATAGAGTGCCCCATGCACACAACTGGGGGCGTCTGTCCATATTGCACTAGCCAAACGTGCTGCTTTCGGGCAGGAACAAACCATGATCGCAAAGTTGAAAGGCCTGTTGGACGAAAGCGGCGCGGACTGGGCCGTGGTTGACGTCAATGGCGTTGGCTATCTCGTGCAGTGTTCGGCGCGCACGCTTTCTGCGCTGGGCGAACAGGGTGAGGCTGTCACCGTCTTTACCGATTTGCAGGTTTCCGAAAACGACATGCGCCTGCTTGGCTTTGCGACAAGTGCGGAGCGGGACTGGTTTCGCCTGTTGACCCAGGTGCAAGGCGTGGGGAGCAAAGTCGCGCTGGCCATCCTGTCGGCGCTCTCCACTGCTGAATTGCAAGCCGCCTGCGCGGGGCAGGATGCCCCGCAAGTTGCCCGCGCCAATGGGGTCGGGCCAAAACTTGCCGGGCGGATTGTCAATGAACTGAAAGACAAGGCCGGGGCCTTGCCCGCCGCACCGGGCGCAGCGGCCACCCACAGTGCCGGATCGCTCGCCAGCGGAGCCAATGCCGATGCTGTTTCAGCGCTGGAAAACCTTGGCTTCAAGCCTGCCGTCGCCGCACAAGCTGTCGCCCATGCACAAGGCGAACTGGGCGATAACGCCAGCGAAAGCGACCTGATCCGGGTGGCATTGAAGAAGGCAGCGGGGTGACAGATAACCCCATCCTTTCCGCCGACCGTCAGCCGGACGACGCCGATGCCGCGCTGCGGCCCAAATCGCTCGGCGAGTTTGTCGGGCAGGCCGCCGCGCGGGACAACTTGCGCGTCTTCATCGAATCCGCCCGCAGCCGGGGCGAAGCGATGGACCATGTGCTGTTCTTCGGCCCGCCGGGACTGGGCAAGACCACGCTCGCGCAAATCGTGGCAAAGGAACTGGGTGTGGGCTTTCGCGCCACCAGCGGCCCGGTCATCGCCAAGGCAGGCGATCTGGCAGCCC
>JAGREQ010000410.1 GCA_020446465.1 Novosphingobium sp.
TGCCGACCGGGATGCCGCGACCGTTGTCGCTGACCGAGACGCTGGAATCGGCGTGGATCTTGACCGTCACCGCGTCGGCGTGACCGGCCAGCGCCTCGTCAATGCCGTTGTCCACCACCTCGTAGACCATGTGATGCAGGCCCGAGCCGTCATCGGTGTCGCCGATATACATGCCCGGGCGCTTGCGCACCGCGTCCAAGCCTTTGAGAACCTTGATGCTGTCGGCGCCATAATCGTTGGAATTCGGGGCGGAATTTTGCGCTTCTTCACTCATGCCAAGGATATAGTGAGGGACGCGCGAAAGGGGAAGAAAAAGATGCCGTCAGGGGGCGGATTCTTGGCGTGGGCCGTACCACTTACAAACGCCCAAAAAATCAATTCTGTTCTTCGTCCAGCCTTCTCAACGCCTCTTCCCGCTCCCGGGGATATCTGATCTTAACGACGGCCTCCAACAGCTTTGGCGGACGCATTGAACGACCTCTCATCGCTTGCGCACACGTCTTCGATTTCCCGCGTCAGGTTGATCAAGTCCACTTCGCCATATGATATGGCGCCATCATTGCTGGCCCCTTCATACTGGGGCCGAATGATCTCGGCAGCGCAAAAGCTCTGATGGCACAAAGATAATTCCTGCATGTCCGGATGCAATTTGCCAGGTTCAGCTTCTATTTCGTCGCATCCCCGCCTGCCGCTACTGATTTGCAGCGCGCAACGAAAATTGGCCAAGTAATAGTTTCCCTTCTCCCTCCTCCCTTGTCGACACAAGGCCTCCGCCTTCCCGATCCAGGGAATGAAATTGGGGTTTTCAAGCAGAAACATATCTTCCGCGCTGGTGAAATACTGGATCGCTTCGTCGTAATCGCCTTCGTCTATGTACGCATAGCCGCGATCCATTTCATTGCGGATCGCCAGATCTGCCTCATCGATGAGGTCCAGCGTCTTAATCGCGGCGGGAGTATGGGTGAATAACGGTTGTGAGCCGCCACTCTCCCCTGACGACTGATTACTCTGGCCGCACCCCACGAGAAGGCTGAGCATCAGCGAAATCAAAACATGTTTAATCACTCTGATACTCTAATATATCGCTGAGGGTCGACAAGCTTGTCCTTCAATCGCACTTCGACATGAATATGATTTTGGACCGTTGATCCGTAATGACTGCCCGGTATATGCAAATCTTGCGCAATCCCGATGACATCACCGGCCTTTACAGCTTTCCCCAAAAGCCTTTCATCCGGTTTTAGATAAAACATCTTCACCTTTACATCGCCGTCGCCCGATGAAATCTCGACCCCGCCAAATGGAACTGTGCCCGGCCGTGCCGACCTCAGTTTTCCCGAAACGGGTGCGATGATTTCTTGTCCAGGGTCAGAAAGAAGGTCCACTCCCTCGTGAGGACCTTTGCCACTCGGATATTTTTGCCGATTTCTGCGAATTCGGCTGGCCCCAAAACGACCATCTCCGCCAGCGTCACTTCTGCCCCCCTTACCTGTGGGATTCATAATTTCAGTTTCATCGTCTCGCCGGCGTGCCGTCACCACAATATCCGGCCCATCGATTTGCGGCTTGGCTGGCTCGGGTTCCGTCGGCTGAGCCGGCGGAATGGGCACATCGATCCGCCTGCCCTGAATCGTCTGCGGCTTGCCAGGCCGCGCGGCGCCAGCGCGGCCATGCCGCCCCCATGACGTCGTCACATGACTCAGCGATCGCGGACCGCCGGGCGCGAAGGTAAAACGACCGTTCGCCGGATCATGATAGGGGTTGAACTTGGTTTCGAGCGTCGCAGCTTCTTCCGCGCCCTCAGGCTCGGACTTGAACTCCGGCAACATGCGGCCAGTGCGCAGATAATAGGAAAAGCGCTCGCGTTCGGTGAAGCGTGCGCGGCGGGCATTGGACATGGCGAGTCCTCCTCGGCTTCACGACGGCCTGCATAATCAAATCCTATACTTCAATGAGAGAAATAACCAAATAGGATTCATACAGGAAATATGAATTTTCCTATTTCGTTAATTACCGCTCCGACAGATAATAGCGATCCGTGGCATTCAGCGCCTCGTCCAGCTCATATACGATCGGCTGGCCGGTCGGAATTTCAAGGCCGGTGATCTCCGCATCGGG
>JAGREQ010000411.1 GCA_020446465.1 Novosphingobium sp.
ATCGTCACCCTGATCCTCTATCGCGTCGCCACCCGCCAGGGCCGTACCTCCATTGCGACCATGTTGTTGGCCGGTATAGCGCTGTCGGCGCTTGCGATGGCGCTCACCGGCGTTCTCGTCTTCGTGGCCGACGACAGGCAGCTTCGCGACCTCACATTCTGGCAACTTGGTTCATTGGCGGGGGCGACCTGGCCGAAAGTCGCGGCGTCTTCGCCAATCATTCTTCTGGGCATTGTTGCGGCGCCGTTCATGTCAAGAGGCCTCAATGCACTGGCTCTTGGTGAAGCCACCGCGGCGCATCTTGGCGTGCCCGTCCAGCGGCTGAAGCATGTTACCATCATTATGGTTTCAGCGGTGGTAGGTGCCTGCGTGGCGATTAGCGGCGGAATAGGTTTCGTCGGCATCGTGGTTCCGCATCTCTTGCGGCTCTTCATAGGTCCGGACAATCGCTACCTTCTGCCTGCCTCGGCACTGCTGGGCGCAATCATGCTGATGGCAGCCGATGCCGTCAGCAGAACCATTGTCGCGCCTGCGGAGCTGCCGATCGGCATCGTGACCGCGGCTGTGGGAGCTCCCTTCTTTCTCTGGATATTGCTGCGCAGGCGCGGCGTGATCGATCTGTGAGACCGCACCGATGATCGTTGCAAACAACATTTCCGTTTCGCTCGGCCGCAAGCTGATCCTGGATGGCGTAGATTTCGAGGCCCGGCCGGGAACACTTTGCGCCATTGTCGGCCCCAACGGTTCGGGCAAGACAACGCTGATGCGCGCGCTCTCAGGGGATGTGGCTTACAGTGGACTGATCACAATCGCGGGCAGGGACATTGGAGCGCTGAAGCCGTGGGAGGCGGCTGCCATGAGGGCTGTCCTTCCGCAGCACGCCGCGCTGGCGTTCCCCTTCACAGTGCATGAGGTGGTCAAACTGGGATTGACCGGGGGGCGTTCCGGCGTATCTGCTGCCGAACAGCGCAATCTTCCCGACCGGGCACTGGCAAGGGTCGATCTGGATGGATTTGCGGGCAGGTTCTATCAGGAGCTGTCGGGCGGCGAACAGCAGCGGGTGCAACTTGCTCGCGTGCTTTGCCAGATATGGGAGCCCGTGCTTGAGGGCACGCCACGCTATCTGCTGCTTGATGAGCCCGTATCAAGTCTCGACATCAAGCATCAGATCATCATCATGGATATTGCACGGGCATTTGCGCAACGCGGTGGTGGTGTGATCGCGATCCTGCACGATTTGAACTTGACTGCCATGTACGCTGACAATGTCTTCGTCATGAACGGTGGTGTCGTGGCTGCATCGGGCTCTCCAAGCGAGGTGCTTACCGACACCCTCATGCAGCGGGTATTCGAGTGTCCGTTGCGGGTCGGCGCGCTGCCTGCGAACGGTGGACCGTTCGTATTGCCGCAATCGATTTCAGGACCCCCGCCTGATCCGGCGCTAAATATGCAGGGCCGATCCCTCAGCGTCGGCTGAACCGAACAGGCACGGTCAGAGTGAGCCGTGAACGCGCAATTGCGGGCGGCGGTGGCGGAACGGGCGAGGCGCGACGGACCATCTCGATTGCCGCCTGATCCAACGCGCCATTGCCCGAGGATCGCGCAAGAGATGCGGCCAGGACGCGACCCGTTGGATCGATGCTGAAGCGCACCGCCGCCTGACCGGTGTCGCGTTCGCCGGCAGGGTAGCGCTTATGCCGGTTCAGATGGGCGTTTACGCGAGACTGCCACCGCGCTGGCGACTCGCCTCGCGCCTTGGAGCCTTCCTTCGGCCGGGGCGCTGCCGCTTTGGGAGCATCGTTTGCACTCGCCCTCGATGCGACAGAGGATTTTGGCGGCGGCGCTTTTTTCTCTACTTTTCGAGCGGGTGTTTTGGCTTTCTGTTTTGGCTCGACCTTGTCGGGTCGAGGCGTTGGCAACGCGGGCGCGACCTCGGGCAGAGTCTCTTCAGACAGTTCAGAGACTATCTGTTCAATGATCTCCGGCTCGACCGTCTGGACCTCAGGCCGTTGGGCCGTTTCTTTAGGTGCGACGGGTTCGGCCTCGAGGGCGTCCGACTTCAGCGGCTCGACTTCCGTCACCGTCTCCTCGACCACTTCCTGAAGGACTG
>JAGREQ010000412.1 GCA_020446465.1 Novosphingobium sp.
TTCCGGCCCGTCTGCCGGGGGTTGCGGCGTTGGCTCATCCTTTGCAACCGGGGCGCTGGGCGCGGCGGTTGCGGCCAGCGACTGACGCAAAAAGACGTTCTGGTTTATCTTTTCGAATGCGTCCCTGTACACCTGCGCGTCATAGACGGGTTCTTCATCCTGCGGCTGCGAGCCGTAAAGGCTGGACTTGACCTTTGCCATCACGAAATTGAGCCGCACCCGCGTCATTTCCGGGCTGTATGATTCAATGAAGGCCGAAACGACCGGCGTTTTTTTGGACCTACCGAACCCCAGGAACAGGTTGTAGGTGAGCTTGCCCTTTGATGACCCGATCCCGGTAATCAGGCCAGTATCCTTGCCCGCTGCCTCGATCCGGTATCCGGCATCCTGAAGGACAGTCATCACCGCCCCGAAAACCGTATCCTTGTCGCCTTCGATGTCGCGGCTTTGCATTTGCTGGATTTCGAGGCTGGAAAGCTCCGGCTTCTTTTTCGCAAAGACAGCAGCAGGTTGCAGGAAAAGACAGGTTGCAATGGCAACCGCAATGGATTTCTTGATCACGTATCCCCCGACCGATCAGAATGAACTGGACCGACTGCGAAAATCCGAAACGACTTTCGCGTCATTGAATTTGATGATGAGCATCATGGTTCGCGATGATGACGAACTGCTCGATTTCTTTTTCCCGAAGCCGAGCAAGCCGCCCCCGCCGACGCCATCGCCGCCGCCGACCATGCCAAGGCCGATGTTGAACCCGCCGGACTTGTTGCTGGTGACAGTCGCGTGCCGGTCATAAACCCAGACTTCCTGCCCCGATGCATCCATGGTGGTGACATTTGGACCGCCAAAGGATTCCAGCACTTCGTATTGCGTTGTCTCACCCACGCGCAAGGTCATCTGGACCATGCCATGCGTCAACGTGTTGGCTTCATCCCTGTCCCCTGCCGGTTTGTCCCCGGCCAATGACGGAGCGGCAATCAGCAGCAGCCCTGCTGCAAAAGATGCGCCGAGTTTCATGATAGATCCCCCTTGTAACGATCCTGAATCTTTCCAACCCCCAAAGCCATAGCGCCTCTTTGGAAAAAGGAAATTAAAATACTTTCTAATGTTGTAATGTTTCAAACAGGCACACGTTCGTGAGGTCATCACGTGGCCGCCCCTGCCCGTTTATCCCACATTATTGCCAAATAAATATTTGCGGGATAAAACCGCCGTCATGCCCGTGATAGAGCCATTTTCCGCCGAACAGGAACGCGCGCTGATCAATCTGCGCCAACGCTATGGCGCGTGGATCGCGGCAGAGCGTGACTTGCTCGCCCTACCCTATGATCTGCGGCGCAAGAAAGTCGGGGAATATACCTATCTTTACGAAATCCACGATCGCAGTGGCAACGGCACCAGCCTGGGCGCGTGGGACGATGACAAACAACAGCAATTCGACGCATACCGCGCTGCCAAATCCGCCGCAAAGGAACGCCGCGATGGCGCGCGCGATGCCTTGTCCGAAAGCAGCCGGATTGCCCGCGCGCTGCGCCTGCCGCTGCTGTCCGCCGATGCCGGGCCGATCCTGCGCGAGGCTGACCGGCGCGGGTTGCTGGGCAGTCATCTGCTGGTCGTCGGCACCAATGCCATGGCTGCTTATGCGCTTGAGGCAGCCGGATCGTTCATCGGCGTGCCGGATGAAACGGAAGATTTCGATCTCGCCTGGGCTGCGGAAAAGCCGGAGGACGGCACGCAGGTCTGGGATTTGCTGAAAGCGGTCGATCCCACATTTGCCATCAATTCGGAGCGGGATTTTCAGGCCCGCAATGCCAAGGCCTATGAGGTCGAGCTGCTGGTTGCCCCTTCCCGCGCCCAAACCCTTGCGACGAAGGACCGCCCCCGCCCCGTGCCCCTGCCGGAACAGGAATGGCTGCTGCCCGGCAGGCGGGTCGATCAGGTCGTGCCCTGCCGCGATGGCACCCCTGCCCGCATCGTCGCGCCCGATCCGCGCTGGTTTGCCCTGCATAAGCTGTGGCTGGGCGCACAGGCCAAGCGTGATCCGCTCAAACGACGCAAGGATCGCACGCAGGGCATGGCGTTGCTCGACGCCGTGCGCGAAGCTATG
>JAGREQ010000413.1 GCA_020446465.1 Novosphingobium sp.
CATCTGCGGCGGCACCAGCGCCTGTATCGAACCGATCCCGGCCAACATCTACACGCACAAGACGCTGTCCGGCAGCTTCGTGGTGAAGAACCCCTATCTGGAAAAACTGCTGCAAGCCAAATCGAAGGATTCCACCAACGTGTGGAACTCCATTCTGGAACACGGCGGCTCGGTCCAGCACCTCGATTTCCTCTCGCCAGAGGAAAAGGCCGTGTACAAGACCAGCTTTGAAATTGACCAGCGCTGGCTCTTGGAGTTTGCCGCCGACCGCGCGCCCTTTATCGATCAGGCGCAGAGCCTTAACCTCTTCATCCCTGCGGACGTGGAAAAGTGGGATCTCATGCAGCTCCATTTCCAGGCATGGGAAAAGGGCATCAAGTCGCTCTATTACCTGCGGTCGAAATCGGTGCAGCGCGCTGGCTTTGCTGGCGGGGTCGAGGCCGACAACACCAAGGACGCGCAGAAGTTTGAACTCAGCGCCGGTGGCGAGCAGACCGATTACGAGGAATGTTTAAGCTGCCAGTGATCCTGTCCGTGTCATCCGGCATGGGCTGAAGCGGGGGCGACTGACATTTTCGGCCTCCCTCGTGGCCCATGTCCACGTTGAACCCGCATAAAGCCTGTGCAATGCCCCTGCCATGCCCGAACACCGGACAAAAATTGGCGTTGCGATAACGGCTTTTGAAGCCGCTCCGTTCATCGGGGCATGTCTGTCCAGTCTGCTCGCATCACGCGACGTTGATCTGCGCGTCGTGGTTGTCGATAACGCCAGCCCTGACGACACGTGCGGAGCCATTCGCCGCTGGGCAGTCGATCATCTGGACCGGGCAGCTTTTACAGAAGCGGAAGCAGACGCCATCGCCTGCACGGATAGCTGGCTCACACTCCTCAAAAGCCCGGTAAACGGCGGCTTTGCCCATGGCACCAACCGCGCGCTCGAACTGCTGATGGCAGACCCGTCCATCGCGTTGTTCTGGGTTCTCAATCCCGATTGTGAGGCCCGGCACGATACAGCGGCGCACTATGCAAGGGCAGGGACGGACGGGAACTTCGCACTGATGGGCGGGCGCACGCTCTATGCCAACCATCCCGATACGGTCCAGACAGACGGCGGGCGCGTGTCACGCTGGACGGGGGTTTGCCAGTCGGTCAATCTGGGCAAGCCCGCTGCCGACACCGCCCCGCCCCCCGTCGAAACGCTGGACTTCATTACCGGTGCCAATTGCGTCGCCTCGCGCGCCTTTCTGGAACAGGCCGGGCTTATGGCGGAACACTATTTCCTCTATTACGAGGAAGTTGATTGGGCGATGCGCCGGGCTGCCTTGCCTTTGCGCCATGTGCCAGAGGCGATCGTGCATCATCTGGCTGGCGCGACAATCGGCAGCGGAACGCACCAGCGACGCCCGTCAGCCTTTGCCAATTATTTCAATTATCGCAATCGAATGCGCTTTCTTCACCGGTTCAGCCCCCAGTCAGTGCCGCTCGCGCTGGTTCATGCCGCGGCCAAGGCTGGCCAGCTCATCCTGAAAGGCGCGTGGGACGAAGCAGGCGGGCTGGCGCGTGGCGCTCTCGGCCTCTCTCCGCCGCGCGCAGTGCGGGCGCGACTTTCAGCAGAGGCGCAAGCCCTCGCCTTTGGCGCAAAATCCAGCGTTAGGGTCAGGACCCATTAACCGCACCTTTGAGGTTTGAGACAAAATGGTTCATCGCAAGGAGAGAAAGCGCAGGAATATATCGATCTTTCAAGGTTTCTCGACGCTACGATGGGCCGTTTTGACCAAATCCCGCAGGGACGGCGGAATGGCTTCCATCTCAAACCGAAATCCGCTTGCAAAGGCAACCAGCCTTCACGGCGCGCATTTCGGCCCGATATGTTCGCCATTCGGCCGCCTCGAATGCGTGGCTAATGGGGCCTGACCCTAGCGACGTGCGAGCCGCTGGGCCTTATGATCGTGCGGCTGGTTGAGCCGATACTGGTCGCCCGACTGCACCCAACCCGAATGATCGACCGCGCCGCCTTCGGCCTGGTCCGGGCCTGACAGCCCATTGGTCTTGACCGGCTTTGCCTGAGCCATCGTCATGCTCCTCTCATCGTCACATC
>JAGREQ010000414.1 GCA_020446465.1 Novosphingobium sp.
TGGTCCCACCCCATGCGCATCTTGACCGTGACCGGCACGGACACCGCCTTGACTGTCGCGTCGATGAGACTGGCGGCGAGCGGCAAATCGCGCATCAGGGCAGAGCCTGCGTCGCCCTTCACCACTTTTTTGACCGGGCAGCCCATATTGATGTCGATGATGGCCGCGCCGCGATCTTCGTTGAGTTTTGCCGCCTCGGCCATTTCGTCCGGGCTGCATCCCGCCAGTTGCAACGAGACAGGCTCTTCCACCGCATCCCATGCCGCTTTTTGCAAGGACTGGCGCGTTTCGCGGATCATCGCGGGTGAAGCGATCATTTCGGTGACGTTAAGGCCGGATCCAAAGCGCCGCACCAGCTTGCGGAACGGCATATCCGTCACGCCCGTCATCGGCGCGAGGATAACCGGACAGTCAATCCTGACTGGCCCGACGTCAATCGGTCGCAAAGCGGGAGGGGGTGGAAGCGTGCGCATTGTATCCTGTGCCTAAAAAACAGGCAGCGCATAGTCCATTGCTTCGGCCGGGACAAGCGGTTAGGCGCTCCCCCGTCATGTCGGGACTCGATAGCCCCCCTCCCCCTGCCCCCGAAAGCAAGGCTTTCGCCGCTATTGTTGTCGCGGCGGGGAAAGGTGTCCGCGCCGGAACTTCGCGTCCGAAACAATTCGTGGTCTGGCGCGGAAAGCCTGTGTTGCGCCACAGCGTTGAAGCGCTGGCAAACGCGGGCGCGCATCCGGTTGTGGTGGCCATTGCAGATGGCGCGCAAGACGAAGCTGCCGCATCGCTTGATGGAATTGTTGGCGTTCGCTTCATTATAGGCGGCACAACCCGGCAGGAATCAGTACGAAACGCGCTCGAATCGCTTTCATCTGACGCCCCCCCAAACGTGCTGATCCACGATGCCGCCCGGCCCATCTTGCCGCCCGCCGTGATTGAGCGGCTGGTGAATGCCTTGCACGCCAACCCCGGCGCTATCCCTGTTCTGCCGGTCGTGGACAGTCTGGCCGTCGCTGATAATGGCATGATGACCGGATCGGCCAGGCGTGAAAATCTGCGCCGGGTTCAGACCCCGCAAGCGTTCCGGTTTGCCGATATTCTGGCGGCTCACCGTGCATGGGCAGGCGAGCCAGATGCCGGGGACGATGCACAAGTCGCCCGTGCTGCGGGCCTTGGCATCGCGCTGGTCGAAGGCGATGAAGCGCTGCATAAGCTGACATTTGCAGAGGATTTCATGGAAGCAACTGCCCCATCAATCCGCATCGGCAGCGGGTATGATGTCCACCGCCTTGCAGAAGGCGAAGACTTGTGGCTTTGCGGCATCCAGATTCCCCATGACCGGGGATTGGCAGGGCACAGCGATGCAGACGTTGCCATTCACGCGCTGGTCGATGCCATTCTGGGCGCGTTGGGAGATGGCGACATTGGCCAGCATTTTCCGCCGAGCGACCCGAAATGGCGCGGCGCGCCTTCCAGCCGGTTTCTGACCCACGCTGTTACGCTGGCACAGCAGGCTGGATACCGGATCGGCAATGCAGACCTCACCATCATATGCGAAGCGCCCAAGATCGGCCCCCACCGCGATGCCATGCGCGCCAGCCTTGCCGCACTGTGCGCAACCGGCCAGTCCGCAATAAGCGTCAAGGCGACGACGACGGAACGGCTTGGTTTTACAGGGCGCGCGGAAGGTATCGCAGCGCAGGCGGTGGTCAGCCTGCTGCTGGCGAGGTAATATCAAGCAATGGTTATCTTCAACCGTCCCCCTGATAGCTCGGGATATTTTCTGATTGTTGCCCGTTGGTTGGGCGAGGAAACTGCATCATGAACGACACGCTCCTGCCAGATGACATTGTCGCCCTCGCCCGCCGGGTGGTGGAAGAAAACGCAAAGATCGGGCGCAAGGTCGCACTTGCGGAAAGTTGCACAGGTGGCCTTGTGGCAGCGGCCCTGACCGAGATTCCCGGCTCATCATCGGTTCTTGACCGCGGATTCGTGACATATTCAAATGAGGCCAAGGAGCAGACGCTTGGCGTCGCCAGCGATATCATCGAAACATTCGGAGCCGTATCGGTGGCCTGCGTCTGGGCCATGGCGCAGGGCGCAC
>JAGREQ010000415.1 GCA_020446465.1 Novosphingobium sp.
GGAGACGAAAATCACGGGGATGTTGATCCGCAATGCAGCCATCAACATGCCCGGCGTGATCTTGTCGCAGTTGGATATGCACACCATCGCGTCCGCGCAGTGGGCATTGACCATGTATTCAACGCTATCGGCAATCAGATCGCGGCTGGGCAGGGAATAGAGCATCCCGTCGTGGCCCATGGCGATGCCATCATCCACCGCTATCGTGTTGAACTCTTTCGCAACGCCGCCTGCAGCCGCGATTTCGCCTGCGACCAGTTGGCCGATGTCTTTCAGGTGAACGTGGCCCGGCACGAACTGCGTGAAAGAATTAACGACAGCGATGATCGGCTTGCCAAAATCGCCATCCTTCATCCCCGTTGCGCGCCAGAGGCCGCGTGCGCCTGCCATGTTGCGGCCATGGGTCGATGTGCGGGAACGATAGGCAGGCATGGGAAAATTCCAGTCAGCAGTAAAAAGAAAGCGATATGTGACGAGGGATATATGCGCCCTATTCAGCGATTTCCAGCGCCACTTTGTTGCAGATGCGATGCAGGCGCTCCGCCCATTCTGCCTGCCCCGTTGGGGTGGAGATCAGATCCTGGCGTATCTCAAGATAGAGATAGGGGCGCCCTTCGTTCTCGACATGGCGTTCAATCGCAGCGTTATAGACTTTCCCCGAATAGGGAAGCTGGTCGCCAACCACCAGTCCATCCGCCTCCAGCAAAGGCATGGCCGCCCGCGCGCCGCGCTCATCGCGATCATAAAGAACGCCGCAATGCCATGGACGCGGATCGTCCGGCGCGCTTGAAAGGCATGGCGTGTAGCTATGCAGAATAAGAACCAGTGACGGCGGCGCTTCTTCCAGTAATTGGGTAATCCGGGCATGAAACGGTCTGTAAATACGGGTGAGCCGATCTTCACGGTCAATCCCCCGATTACCGGGGATTGCCTGCCCATCGCTTTTTTCAGGAATGACCGCGGGATCATCCTCGCGCCGATTCGTGTCACAGACAAGCCGACTGACATTGCCCAGCAAGGCCGCTGTCCCGTCGCGCCCAGCCATCATCTCTGCCACCCCGGCCACACCGATATCGACCGCGATATGCTGATCCATCAGCGCGGGATCGATCCCCAAATCTATATCGTCGGGGACACGATTGCTGGCATGGTCGGCAATAACCAGAATGCCACCAAAGCGCGGATTTCCGACCATCCGCCACGCTTCATGCGTCATCGCAATTTACCCGCCATTTGCCACCATGCCGGGTGGTTATGGGCAATTTCTTTTGCCGCTTCGAGCATGACGTCATGGTGACGGAACAAAGCAAAACATGTCGCGCCTGATCCAGACATACGCACCATATGGGCGTCTGTCCGATCGAGCGCTGACAGAACCGTTCGGATCGCCGGGCACAATTGCACCGCTGTCGCTTCCAGATCGTTACGGCCAAGTTCCGCAATCATACTAACCGGCCCCGTTGGCATTGCCCCCCGGTCAACACCGTCCCACGCGCGAAACACATCGCCTGTCGCCAGCGGCAGACGTGGATTGACCAGCAGCACCGGCATTCCGGCCAGATCGCTTTCAACAGGTTCAAGCTCCGTGCCTGTTCCGCGCCCGATCGCCGTCACGCTTTCCACACATGCCGGGACATCCGCACCAAGCCTTGCTGCCCTTGCGCGCCAGTCATCAGGCAAGCCGTGGCTGCGCTCGACAAGGCGGAACACAGCCCCCGCATCGGCCGAGCCACCACCCAGCCCCGCGGCGACTGGCAGGCGTTTATCCAGCGTGATCGCCATGCCATCGGCGCGCGGCAATACACCAAGCGCTTTACTGACTATATTATCAAATGGGTCAGAAAGTTGATCAGCAAACTCACCATGAGTTATGAGCCTGTCTTCCACAGCCTCATCGGCCGTCAGAACATCACCCTGATCGACAAAGGCAAACAGCGTTTCCAGTTCATGATAGCCATCCTCGCGCCGCCGGCGGACATGCAGCGCGAGGTTTATCTTGGCATAGGCTGTTTCGGTGAAGGCCAAGCAGGCTCCTCACATATTGGGGTAGTTGGGGCCACCGCCGCCCTCTGGCGTGACCCATTCGATATTCTG
>JAGREQ010000416.1 GCA_020446465.1 Novosphingobium sp.
GAGGCGAGAAAATATCTTGTGCATGGGCTGTCCGGTTGTTGGATACGGCGCGCGCCTCTTAACCACAGGCGGCTGTCCGTTCAATGAATGATCGCTGGATGGGCGGTTTGTGCAACTGGGAAGTTCAGTAATCCCCCATTCGACCCCGCTCGTCCACCCGCGCCATAACTTCGTCAAGCACATCGGTGCTGACAAAGGGCGTGATGTCCCCGCCGAACAGGGCGATTTCCTTCACCAGCTTGGATGCGATCGGCTGCAGGCTGACATCGGCCATAAGAAAAACCGTCTCGATACCAGCGTTGAGTTGCTGGTTCATTCCGGCCATCTGATATTCGTATTCAAAATCGGCAACGGCACGCAGCCCGCGAATGATAACGGTCGCGCCCATTTTTTCAGCAAATTTCATCAGCAAGGCATTGAAACCAATCACCTCGACGTTGTCCAGTTCCATCGAGGCAATTTCACGTTCCACCATGGCCATCCGCTCTTCGGGCGTGAACATGGGGTTTTTCGACGGGTTGGTCGTGACGCCGATAATCAGCCGGTCCACCAGTTTTGATCCACGCCGGATGATATCCGTGTGGCCCAACGTGATTGGATCAAATGTGCCGGGATAGACGCCAATCCGTTCCCCCATCAGTATTCCCTTTCAACTATAAAGCGGGCCAGTGCGCGCAGCATGTCGGCTTCTTTGCCATAGTGCGCGAGATGTCCAACTGCCTGATCTGCCAGCATGGTCGCCTGCTCACGCGCCCGTTCTGCCCCAAGCAGAGTAAGAAATGTCTGTTTTCCAGCGGCATCGTCCTTGCGCAAGGTCTTTCCTGCCAGTTGCGCATCGCCTTGTGCATCCAGCAGGTCATCCGCAATCTGGAAGGCCAGCCCGATATCATGGGCGTATCCGCGAAGATGAAGGCGGCCCTCATCCGGCAAATGGCCAAGAATTGCACCCATTTCCACGGCCGCTTCCAGCAAGGCGCCAGTCTTGCGCTGCTGCATCCGGGTGATGGTAGGCAAACCCAGCGTTGCGCCTTCGGCGGCCATGTCCATCATTTGCCCGCCAGCCATGCCCTGATGGCCTGCCGCGCGGGCAAGGCACCTGACAAGTTCGATCCGCACGAACGAATCGCCGGTTGCCTGGTGATCGGCAAGCAGGGCAAACGCATAAGTCTGGAGCGCGTCTCCGGCCAGAACCGCGGTCGCCTCGCCAAAAGCCTTGTGAACGCTGGGCTTTCCGTGACGCATGGCGTCGTCATCCATGCAGGGCAAATCATCATGGATCAGCGAATAGGCGTGAATTGCCTCCAGCGCACAAGCGGCCCGAATGGCACAATCCCGGTCCACGCCCAGAATGCGAGCGGTTTCTATCAGCAAAAGTGGTCGCAACCGCTTGCCCCCGCCAATGGTGGCGTGGCGCATGGCTTCGACCAGAGGACGGCGCGAATCGTCAGGCACGGGCAGAGTCGCATCGAACGCCCTGTCGATCTCCTTCTGGACCCGCACCATTTCAGATCGCAGCGCATCAGCCATGGTGGCCGGATCTGGCACGTTCAGCCAGCCTCCCCGAAAGGTGCTGTGCCAGCAGGGCTGCCATCAGCGCCCTGCACGATCTTTTCGATCCGCGCCTGCGCTGCATCCAGCCGTGACTGGCAGTGCTTTCGCAAGGCTTCACCCCGTTCATAAAGGTTGATCGAATCGTCCAGCGGCACTTCGCCGCTTTCCAGCTTCTTCACCACGTCTTCGAGCTGCCGGAGCGCATCCTCGAACGATAGGGCGGCTATATCAGGTGACGTATCATCCATTTCACCGACCTTTGACCGTGCAAAGCGCAACGGTCAAGCATCGCGGGGCTAGCGGTCCGGCTCCAGGCTCGCTAAGGCCGCGCGCATGTCACAGATCACCCCTGAAATCGTCGAGTCCCACGGTCTTTCGCCGGAGGAATATGAACGCGTTCTCCATGCTCTTGGTCGTGAGCCGAATCTGGTGGAACTGGGCATCTTTTCGGTGATGTGGAGCGAGCATTGCTCCTACAAGTCCAGCCGGTTGCACCTGAAGAAGCTGCCGACCGAAGCACCCTGGGTCATCTGCGGCCCCGGT
>JAGREQ010000417.1 GCA_020446465.1 Novosphingobium sp.
TTGCCGCCATCGTGCCCTGGAACTTCCCCGTCACACTGGCGATGAACAAGATCGCACCCGCCATGCTGGCTGGATGCACTATTGTCATCAAGCCTTCACCCGGCACAATCCTGGACAGTTACATTGTCGCCGAAGCCGCGCACGAAGCCGGCGTTCCGGCAGGTGTGCTGAACTGGGTAGCGGCTGACCGCGAGGTTGGCGCCTATCTCGTCTCACATCCCGGTGTGGACAAGGTTGCCTTTACCGGATCGACTGGCGCAGGCCGCAAGATCGCTGCCACTTGCGGCGAACTGCTGCGCCCCGTCACGCTGGAACTGGGCGGCAAGTCCGCTGCCATTCTGCTCGAAGATGCGGACATCGGCACATTCCTGCAAGGGGTGCCGATGGCGTCCATGCTCAACAACGGGCAGGCATGTTACAATGGCACGCGTGTGCTCGCGCCAAAGAAGCGTTACGACGAAGTTGTTGATGCCCTCGCCGGTTTTGCGAAAAGCCTTAATGTGGGCGATGCCCTCGATCCCGAAACGCACATCGGGCCGATGGCGTCGGGCGAACACCGCGACAAGGTTCTCTCCTACATTGAAATCGGCAAGCAGGAAGCACGGCTTGCCGCAGGCGGCGGTGCGCCTTCCAGCCAGAACCGCGGTTTCTTTGTCGAACCCACAATTTTCGCGGATGTCGACAACAATGCCCGGATCGCGCGCGAAGAAATCTTCGGGCCAGTTCTGGCAGTCATCCCATACGATGGGGAGGACGAGGCTGTCCGCATCGCCAACGATTCCGAATATGGCCTGGGTGGTTCAATCTGGAGCGCCGACAGCGCCCATGCCACCGCAATCGCGCAAAAAGTCGCCAGCGGCACTGTTGGCGTCAATGGCTACATGCCGTCGCTTGGGGCACCGTTTGGTGGGATCAAGGCCAGCGGTCTGGGCCGCGAGTTCGGACCGGACGCGGTAAACGCGTACCAGAACACCAAGTCCATCTATGTAATGGGCTGACCGGACATGACGGGATCGGAGACACGGGCCGGCCCCGTCAGGCCTGACCTTGCAGAGCGGCTCATTCTGCCGCGCTATAACTTGCGCGATTATGGCGGCGTCACCACCAGGGATGGGGCGAGGCTGGTGAGCGACATGCTCTTCCGTTCTGCCGAACTCGATCGTTGCCGCCCGCACGAATCCGATCTGCTGGAACGATTGGGCGTTCAGGCCCTTGTCGATTTTCGTAGTCCGGGGGAAATCCCTGCGACAGTGCCCGCAGCGCATCCGCGTTTTACGGGGCAACGCTTTGCCACAGCCAACGATGACACTGTCATTCCCCACGCGCTCAATCGCTTTGCAGCATTGAACACACCTGCCGAGGCACGGGCCACACTTACAGAAACGTATCGAAAATTCGCGCTGTCAGATCACTTCCGCGTGACGCTCAAACTCTATTTTGAGATGCTGGCGCACACCAACGGGCCGAGCCTCATCCACTGCTTTGCCGGCAAGGACCGCACCGGGATTGCCGTTGCACTGTTTCAGTCGCACATGAATGTGCATCCTGATGACATCGCAGACCAGTTCATGATTACCCATGCCGCGGGCGAAGATCGCGTTGCCTATCTGCGTGAAACGATGGTGGGCAACGCCGAGGCGTCGATCCAGCCCGACGTTCTTGAAGAACTGCTGACTGTGAGAGCTGAATATCTGGAAGCGGCCCTTGCGGAAATTGTCGCCCATTACGGCGACGTCCCCACCTACCTGCGCGACGGCGCCGGGATAGAACAGAAAACGCTTGGCGCCCTTCCCCAACGCTATAGCGTTTCGTGAAAAGGTTGAATCGAAAGAAACGCTATAAGATTTTGATTTATCGCATTTCCTGACCGAAAAAGTCTATCAACTTTTTCTCGAAATGCTTTATTTCGCCTGACTGAACAATGTAGCGCAGTGCCACCTGCACTCGCTTGCAACAAAACAAAAAGGGCAGATGACCCGTCGGCCACCTGCCCTCTTCATTTGTGGTTGTTAAGCTATCAGGCTGCCGCGAGATCGTTCGCAGATCCGCCCTTTGCCCCATCGAACCAGTCCGGCCAGCCAGCCTTGCG
>JAGREQ010000418.1 GCA_020446465.1 Novosphingobium sp.
CCGCCTCGAATGCGTGGCTAAAGCATTTCGAGAAAAAGTTGATAGACTTTTTCGGCCAGGAAATGCGACAAATCAAGAACATATAGCGTTTCGTCCGATTCAACCTTTTCATGAGACGCTATAATGGGTCCTGACCCTACCTTCGGCTTCGGACCGCTGGAGGCGGAGTTCTGGCGGCTGGTCTTCGTCATGACCCGGATCGGCGCGGCAATGGTCGCTGCCCCCCTTTTCGGAGCGGGTAGCGTCCCTGCGCAAGTGCGCGTGATAGCAAGCGGCGCACTGGCAGTGCTGGTCTGCGGCTGGTTGCCCGCCGTCCAGCCGCCGCCGAACCTGTTGTCGATCAACGGGATGCTGGCGGTTGCGGGCGAAGTTCTGGTCGGCTTGTCGCTTGGCTTCATCCTGCAACTGGCCTTCGCCGCGCCGGTCATGGCTGCAGAGGTGATCGGCGGTTCAATGGGCATGTCGATGGCAACCGCGGTCGATCCCAACAGCGGAACACAATCGCCTGCGCTGGGGCAGTATTTCACTGTCGTCATGACCCTGATTTTTCTGGCAACCGGCGCGCACTTGCACTGGTTCGGGCTGATTATCGAAAGCTATCGCACTTTTCCGCCGGGCCACACATGGCTGGGGCCGGACCGGATCGAAGCCGTTTCCGCCTTTGCCGCCATGATGTTCACGGCCGCTGTTTCCATCGCCTTTCCCGTGTCGCTGGTGCTGCTGCTGGCGCAAGTGGTGACAGGCGTGCTCAGCCGTTCCGCGCCATCGCTCAACCTCTTTGCACTCGGCTTGCCGGCGGGGGTGCTGGCCGGACTTGCGGCCCTCATCCTGTCCGGTCCGGCACTGACTGACATGCTGACGCAGCTTTCCATGCAGGCCATCACGCAAGCAGGTGAGATCATCGCGCGATGAGCGACAACGAACAGAGCGGCGAAAAGACTTTTGCCCCAACCGACAAACGAAAACGGGACGCGGCGCAGAACGGCGACGTGCTGCGTTCAAGGGAACTTGCCACTGCCGCCGCCGTTCTGGTGGGCGCTGCCTGGCTGATGGCGGCAGGGCCGTGGATGCTTGGCGCACTGATCCAGTCGTTGCGAGCGGCCTTTATCTGGGATCAGGCCACAATCGCCAACTTTGCGCCGGGCCAGGCCATGCAGATGGCCTTGTGGACTGTGCTGCCGCCTGTTGTGCTGTTAGGCGGCGCTGTCATCACATCGTCGCTCGTTTCGCAGATGGGTTTTGGCACTGGTCTGTGGGTGGGCAAGAACCTTGCACCGAAAGCCTCTCGCCTCAACCCGCTTTCAGGCCTCAAGCGCATGTTCGGGCCGAATGGGCTGATCGAAATGGCCAAGGGCATCACCAAGGTTATTCTGTTGGGGGCGATCGCCTTCGTCTGGGCGCGGGCGAACGCCGGGATTCTGTTTGCCATGGGCCGTGGAAACCTCGCCGAAAAGCTGGATATCGGCTGGAATGCGCTGATTACACTTCTTTTCGCGCTCGGCGCGGGGTTGGTCATCATCGCCATGATTGACGTGCCGGTGCAGTGGATGCGTCGCATGAAGCGCCTGAAAATGAGCCACAAGGACATGCGCGATGAACAAAAGGACACCGACGGTTCGCCAGAGCGCAAGGCTGCAATGCGCGATCGGCAGCGTAAGCTCGCCATGGGCGCGCTCGCCCCGGCCATGCGTGAAGCGCAGTTCGTGATCACCAACCCGACACATTTTTCCGTGGCGCTGGCTTATGATCCCGCCAAGGCCCATGCCCCGATCGTGCTGGCAAAAGGGCGCGGGGAAAAGGCTCTCGCCATGCGCGAACTGGCCGCAGACCTTGCACTGCCGGTGCTGGAATATCCCACGCTTGCCCGGTCAGTCTATTTCACCACGCGCGAACGGCAGGTCATCCGCGAAGAGCTCTACATCGCTGTCGCCGCAGTGCTTGCCTTCGTGCTTTCGCTCAAACGCGGGGAGAACCCGCCCCCGCCGCACATCGCGGTTCCCACGCAACTGTGTTTCGACGTGAACGGTTGCCCGGACCCCGGTGCTGCCAACTGACGCGGCAAAGGGCTTAAACCCATCGCCGCCCTT
>JAGREQ010000041.1:0-7568 GCA_020446465.1 Novosphingobium sp.
CATCAACTTCGGTGCTGCTTTCCGCGAGCACGTCTGCGGACGGAGCCATCTGGCTGATAAGCGGAAGCAGCGTTACCACGCCCCCCACGCCTGCCGTACTGACTGCCGCAATGTTGATGAAATCGCGCCGGCGGACGCCTTCACTCTCGGCCATTTCGGCCAGTTCCGATGCGTCTGCGGTGCCCGTATCTTCTGCCATCAACCCTAGCCTTGCACTGCCGGGGCAGGTCGCTTTCCGCTTCCAAAGCCCCCATGAAACAATCCCAAGTCGCGCGTCTGGGGAAACCCCTTTTGCAAATCCCGGCGCAATTTTCCATACCTCTTGCCGGTAGTGACTTGGCCGGGCTGATAGACGCAAGGTGCTCACTTGCCAACAGGGTTTTTGGCGCTTTTGGGTCAGGACTGTCCAGAAGTGGGCTGCGGCAGGCCAATCAGGGAAAACTGACGGCCATAATTTGCCGCACCTTGATGGGTCGCGCGACGATAGGAAAAAAACCTGTCCGCATCGGCATATGTGTCGCAGAAAAGCTGCTCGACAGACCGCACGCCAGCGCCATTTAGGCGCGATGCAACATAGCCCGAAAGGTCAAACTGAAAATGGCCTTGCTTGCCCGGCGCAAAAAAATGCGCGTCGCCAGCGGTGAAATTATCGCGGAAATCAGCACCGACTTCGTAACTTTCCTGTGCGATGCAGGGGCCAACCGCCGCAGCAATCCGGTTTCTTGCAGCGCCAAGGCTTTCCATTGCGGCAACGGTTGCCTCGATCACGCCGCCATGTGCGCCTTTCCACCCCGCATGGGCCGCAGCGATAACGCCTACCTGCCTGTCAGCCAGCAGAACCGGCGCGCAATCGGCGGTGACAATGCCGAGCAGCAAACCCGGCCTGTCTGTCACTATCGCATCAGCGCGCGGCCTGTCGTGCTCATCCCAGGGTTCGGCAACGATCACTGCATCGCTCGAATGGACCTGATAGACTGTCACCAGCCGCGCGCCCGGCATGACAGCTTCAACCGCACGGCGGCGATTCTCTATGACCGCCGCTCCGTCATCATCCGCGCCCAGCCCGACATTAAGGCCGGCCACGGTCCCCGCCGAAACACCGCCCTGCCGGGTCAGAAACCCATGCGGCAGGTCAGCCAGCACCCCGGCCCGGACCGCCTCAACACCGGATGGAGGCGAATCAGCCAAGGCTGCGCGTCACTTGCTCGCGCGTATCGCGCGAGAGCGTGGCGACAGCGGCAATCCGCTCCAGCTCGGCCCGCATGAGAGCAGAGCGCACCGGCTCAATCCGCCGCCAGCGCCCAAGCGGCGGAATGAAACGCGCCGCAGTCTGCGGGTTGATGGGATCGAGCGCGATCACAAGGTCGGCAATCATGCGATAGCCCGCGCCATCTGCCGCGTGGAACCCCTGGGGGTTGGCGGCCAGCGCCATGTAGAGCGAACGCA
The DNA here is from genome assembly GCA_020446465.1 of Novosphingobium sp. Lineage (GTDB taxonomy): Bacteria > Pseudomonadota > Alphaproteobacteria > Sphingomonadales > Sphingomonadaceae > JAWKXU01. The sequence goes on from JAGREQ010000041.1 coordinate 1,447, forward strand.
CCCGATTGGGATTGTGCAGGGTGAAATCGGGATGCGCGGCCAGCGCCTTCACATGATCAAGCACATCGGCGTGCAAAGAACCCGCCTGAATGGAAAACCATTTGTCGATGACCAGCGCGTTGCCATCGTAACGCTTGCGGAAATCGGCCAGCAGGTCATCGCGCTCCGCCACGTCCAGCCCCGCCAGAACCATCAGCGCACCTTGCCGGTCAGTCATGTTGTCTGCTGCACGATACTGGGTTGCTGCCATTTGTGCAGCAAGCGCCGGGTCGGCCGCGGCGAGATAGACAAGCGCCTGCGTCTTTACCTTGCGGCTACCGCGTGCGGCTGCATCGAGCGAAAACGGCACGACGGATGCCCTTTCATGGAGCGCCACGAGCGGCTTACCAAGTTCGCGGCCCAGCCATGCCTTCAACCCTTCGCGCGCAGCGTGGATCGCACCCGGATCGGCCACCAGCAATTGTTCGGCCAGATAGGTTTCACCCGGCAGGGCCATCAGTTCACCGCGCATCAGATCATCAAGCGCCGGATCGCCCAGAACCGCCCCCAGCGCCGCGGCAATGGCCTGCTGGCGCGATTCGCCCTCGGACGAATCGCTCCCCACAAGATGCTGCACCACCAGCGCCTGCATCGCTTCATAGCGGGCAAACGGATCGTCATCGTGCGCGGCAAGGAACACGAGATCATCAACAGATACGTCGCGATCAATCGTCACTGGTGCCGAAAATCCGCGATTGATCGACAAGACCGGCGCTTTGGCGAACCCGTCAAAAGTGCGGACCATCTCCGCATCGGATAGCACGACAAGTTCTTCGTGGAGGTTTGCGCCGCTTTCCCGGTCAAACAGGGCAAGGCGCAGCGGAACGGGCATGGGCTTCTTGTCCGCCTGCCCCGGCGTTGCAGGCACTGACTGGGTCAGCCGCAAGGTTGCAACATCGCCGCTGTGCGACATGGCAACGCCCACCTTTGGCGTGCCGGCCTGCGAATACCACAGGCGGAACTGCGCGAGATCCAGCCCGGCGCCATCCTCCATCGCTTTAACAAAATCCTCGCACGTCGCGGCCTGTCCATCATGGCGCGCGAAATAGAGGTCGCACCCCTCACGGAACTTCTGAGGCCCAGCCATTGTCCGCATCATGCGAATCACTTCTGCGCCCTTGTTGTAAACCGTGGCCGTGTAGAAGTTGGAGATTTCCTGATAGCTGTCTGGCCGGATGGGGTGGGCGAGAGGACCCGAATCCTCAGGAAACTGGGCGGATCGCAGGATGCGGACATCCTCAATCCGCTTGACTGCCTCACTGCCCATGTCCTGGCTGAAAAGCTGGTCTCTGAGGACGGTAAAGCCTTCTTTCAGCGAGAGCTGGAACCAGTCCTTGCAGGTTACGCGGTTGCCGGACCAGTTGTGGAAGTATTCGTGCGCGATAACGCCTTCCACACCATCATAATCGGCATCGGTCGCGGTTTCCGGGTCAGCCAGAACGTAGCGCGTGTTGAAGATATTAAGGCCCTTGTTCTCCATCGCGCCCATGTTGAAATCGCTGACGGCGACGATGTTGAACGTATCAAGGTCATAGTCGCGCCCGAATGTGTCCTCGTCCCATTTCATGGACGCCTTCAATGCACGCATGGCGTGGCCTGTGCGTTCAAGATCGCCTTCGCGGACCCAGATTGCCAGATCAACCGTGCGCCCGCCGCAGGTGACGAACCTATCCGTGTTGGCCACCAGATCGCCAGCAACCAGCGCAAAAAGGTAACTCGGCTTGGGCCACGGATCATGCCATTGCGCCCAGTGCGTGCCGTCGGCGCCTTCGCCTGACGCCACCTTGTTGCCATTGGACAAAAGCACGGGAAAGCGCGCCTTGTCGCCTTCCATGCGGACCCGATAGGTTGACAGCACATCCGGCCTGTCAGGGAAGAACGTTATCCGCCGAAAGCCTTCCGCCTCGCACTGGGTGCATAGCATCCCGTTGGACGCATAAAGGCCCATGAGCTGGCTGTTCTTGTCCGGGCAAACCTGTGTTTCAATTGCAACGAGGTGCGAATCGCCGGAAAGCGGCACGATCAGGTCTGCCCCGTCCATTCGCCAGCCTTGCGCGTCTGCCCCGTCGACTTTCACCGAAAGCGCCGTCAGCCCATCTCCATTAAGGCGGATTTCATGCGCCGGATCAGCATCGAGGTTACGCGTGACCTGCAACTGTGCTGTCACACTCGTGCTTTCCACCCCCAGTGCAAAATCGAGCGCGACATCGCGCACATGCCATGGGAAGGGCAGATAATCGGCACGGCGGATTGTCTGTGGGGCGGGCGGGTTGGCCGCTGCCGTATCGGCAGCAAGTTCGGGTGATGAGGCGATATCCATGCCGCCAAGGTAAGCCCTCGCCACCCGATTGCCAGAGCAGAAAACGCACCCGCGCTCGACTTTGTGTCAGATTGCGCGATAAACACGCCTCAGTGAAACGGATCATGATTTTCGGGCTGGGCTACAGCGCCAGCCGACTGGCAAGCCGCCTTTCTGCCGGTGGCTGGGAAGTGTTATCCACCGGGCGCAATGGCACTTTTGCTTTTGACGACGACGGTTCGGTGCGACTCGCTCTTGCCGATGCAAGCCATGTGCTGTCGTCCGTTCCGCCTGGCGGCGAAGGGCTGGACCCGGTGCTGGAACACTATGGAAGCGCGCTTGATGGCAAGTGGCTGGGGTATCTTTCCTCCACCGGGGTCTATGGCGATACGGGCGGCGCATGGGTCGATGAAAGCGCCCCGATCGGCACCGGGCGACGCACGGCACGGGCAGAGGCAGACCTTGCATGGCTGGACCGGGGCGCACGGGTTTTCCGCCTGCCAGGCATCTACGGGCCGGGACGCAGCGCGCTCGATCGCGTTCATGAGGGGCGCGCAAAGCGAATCGATCTGCCGCGACAAGTCTTCAGCCGCATTCATGTGGACGACATTGGCAGCGGCGTTATTGCCGCAATCGCCCACGGTCAGGATGCCCCTGCCGGACCATACAATCTTGCCGATGATGCGCCATGTTCGCAAAACCGCGTGATCGAACATGCCTCCCGCTTGCTGGGGCGCACGCCTCCACCGCTCGTTTCCCTGAAAGACGCAAATCTCTCACCCGCGGCTGCCGCCTTTTATGCAGAAAACCGCCGCGTCGCCAATGGCAAGGCACGCCGCGTGCTGGGCTGGCGCCCGGCTTACCCAACATTTCGCGAAGGGTTGGCCGCCTGCCTGCCCGCTTTCACCCAACAAGAGGAACCCGGATCTTGACCGTCACAAACACAAAAAACAGCAACACCCATGCAGGCGAATATCGCGCCGAAGTGGCAGACAGCGAACATGTCGGTCGCCTGACGTGGAAAGCGCAGGGCGACAACGTGCGCATTGCCGACCATACGCTCGTCCCGCAGGAAATCGGGGGGCGGGGCATTGCCGCACAACTGGTGAAGGCGCTGATGGCGGACGCGCGGACCGAAGGTTTCCGCGTGGTGCCGCAATGCAGCTATGTCGAGGCACAGTTTCGCCGCCATCCTGAATGGAGCGACTTGCGCGCCTGATTTGCCAACTGGTTCGGGCAAGGGCGGGAAATGGTGCTGCTGGAGAGAATTGAACTCTCGACCTCAGCCTTACCAAGGATGCGCTCTACCACTGAGCTACAGCAGCACACCATTTCCAAACGTGCATGGTGGCCGTCATGCGGCTGCAGGCCATGCAGGCGCGCGCTATTGGCTTTGGCCGGTGCTCTTGTCAAGCCGGTCGGAGCGCGGCAGGGCAAACTCACGATGAACGAAAGCAAAGCGAATCACGCAGACGGCGGCAAATTGACTCGTGAAGAGCGTCTGGCCGCAAAATTGCGTGAGAACCTTCGTCGCAGGAAAGCCCAGGCACGCGACAAGGACGCCCCCCTTCCCAAAGAGCCTCCGAAAAGCTAGGGCGTCGCGCTCTAACCCGCAGCGTTACGTCAAGGAGCCGCCCCGCAGTGTCCAGCCTGATCCTCGTCCGCCACGGCCAGAGCCAGTGGAATCTCGAAAACCGCTTCACCGGCTGGTGGGATGTCGACCTGACTGAAAAGGGCGTCGAGGAAGCAAGCGCCGCAGGTGCCTTGCTGGCTGAAAAGGGCATGTTGCCCACCCGCGCCTTTACGTCGCTGCAAACGCGCGCCATCCGCACTTTGCATCTTGCGCTCGATGCCTGTGGGCGTTCGTGGATTCCCGAAACAAAGGACTGGCGCCTGAATGAACGCCACTATGGCGGGTTGACCGGCCTCAACAAGGCGGAAACCGCTGCCAAACATGGCGAGGATCAGGTCAAGATCTGGCGCCGCAGTTTTGACACGCCGCCACCGCCGCTGGAGGCGGGCAGCACGTTCGATCTGTCCGGCGACCCGCGCTATGCGGGCATCGCCGTGCCAGCAACGGAAAGCCTCAAGGACACGATCGCCCGCGCGCTTCCTTACTACGAAAGCGCGATACTCCCGGCCCTGACAGCAGGGGAAACCGTGATCGTTTCCGCCCACGGCAATTCGCTGCGGGCGCTGGTCAAGCACTTGTCCGGCATTTCGGACGCGGACATCACCGGGCTGGAGATTCCCACCGGTCAGCCGATCGTCTATGACTTTGACGATGCAATGCAGCCGGGCGAACGGCACTACCTCAAGGACCGCTGAGGCGCGACAGAAGGAAACGACGAACATGGGGGCAGGCACAACGGCAAAAGTGGCCATTGTCATGGGCAGTCAATCCGACTGGCCAACGATGGAGTGCGCCGCAAAGGTTCTCACCGAACTAGGCGTCGCGCACGAAGCGCGCATTGTTTCAGCCCACCGCACGCCGGACCGGATGTATGATTTCGCGCGCAGTGCGGCCGATGAAGGGTTCCATGTTGTTATTGCCGGGGCAGGCGGCGCAGCGCATTTGCCAGGGATGATTGCTGCCATGACGCACCTGCCCGTGCTGGGCGTTCCCGTGCAATCGCGCGCCTTGTCCGGGCTCGACAGTCTGCTGTCCATTGTCCAGATGCCAGCCGGTGTACCAACCGGCACGCTTGCCATCGGGGAAGCAGGGGCGACCAATGCCGGGCTTCTGGCGGCATCGATTCTCTCGCTGCATGACGCAGACCTTGCCGGCAGGCTCAAGGCCTGGCGCAAGGCGCGCAGCGATGCCGTCGCTGAAACGCCCAGCAGCAATGCCTGAGCGCTCACCGTTCATGACGATCAGGGGCGAAACGGCCAGTTCCCCTGATCCATCAGTTGTCCCGCCGGGGGCAACCATCGGCATACTGGGCGGTGGCCAGCTTGGCCGGATGCTGGCCATGGCCGCAGCGCAACTTGGTTATAAATGCCATATCTACACACCAGAAGCCCATAGCGTTGCCGCCGAAGTCAGCGCCGCTGTCACCCGCGCCGATTGGACCGATACCGACGCGCTGGCCCGCTTCGCACAGGATTGCGACGTGGTGACGCTGGAGTTTGAAAATATCCCCGTCGGCCCCTTGCGGACTATTCCTGACGCGATGCTCGCCCCCGGACTGAAAGCGCTGGAAGTGGCGCAGGACCGGCTGAAGGAAAAAAGCTTCGTCACCAATCTCGGCGGGCGCACGGCCCCTTTCCGGGCGGTGGAAACGCGCGAAGACCTCGACACCGCGATAGAGCGAATCGGCACGCCCGGCATTCTGAAAACGGCCCGCGATGGCTATGACGGCAAAGGCCAGTGGCGCTTGTCCAGCAGCCATGACGCCGATGGCGTAAGGTTGCCAGGGCGTCCTCTCGTCTATGAAGGTTTCGTCAACTTTGAAGCGGAATTTTCCGTCATCCTCGCGCGCGGGCGCAACGGGGCGATCCGGTTCTGGGACAGCGCCCAGAACACCCACGAAGACGGTATTCTAGCACATTCCTATGTTCCTGCCAGCGCAGGCGTGGTCGCCCAGATTGACGAAGCGCGCGCACTGGCCGCTAAAGTGGCCGAAGCGCTGGACTACACAGGCGTGCTGACGCTGGAATTCTTCGCCACCCGGCAAGGCCCGGTGTTCAATGAAATGGCGCCACGCGTCCACAATTCCGGCCACTGGACGATCGAAGGCGCGCTCACCAGCCAGTTTGAAAACCACATTCGCGCTATCTGCGG
>JAGREQ010000041.1:7578-10765 GCA_020446465.1 Novosphingobium sp.
CTGGGTGACACGGCGCTGACCGCGCCGGGCGTTGAAATGCACAACCTTATCGGTGAGGCCGCGCTCGATGGTCCCGCCCTGCTCCGCGATCCGGCCAACCACTTGCACCTTTATGGCAAGGACGAAGCCCGCCCCGGCCGCAAGATGGGCCACGTCACGCGGCTCTTGCGCGCATGACGGGAAAGATCGTGCTGGTGGTCGCCCGTGCCGACAATGGCGTTATCGGGACCGACAATGCCCTGCCCTGGCATATCCCGGCAGACCTGAAACGGTTCAAGACGCTGACCATGGGCAAACCCATGATCATGGGCCGCAAGACTTTTGACAGCCTGCCCGGCATCCTGCCGGGGCGGCGTCACATCGTCCTGACTCGCGACACTGACTGGCAGGCAGAGGGTGCCGAACGGGCAGGATCTGCCAAGACGGCGCTCTCAATGGCGTTCCGGACCGGCTCTGAAGCCTGCGTGATCGGTGGCGCGCAAATCTATACCCTGTTTCTGCCGCTGGCCGAACAGATCGAACTGACAGAAGTTCATGCCGACATCGACGGGGATACCTTACTGCCCGCTTTCGGTCATGACTGGCATGAAGTCTTGCGCGAAGATCATCCCGCGCTAGGTGACATACCGGCCTATTCGTTTGTCACGCTGGAGCGCATGAAGTGACTCGCCTCGATCATCGCGAACCTGTCCCTGCCCCATTGCGCGGCGCGATTGTCGCGCTCGGCAATTTCGACGGGTTTCACCTTGGCCATCAGGCGGTTGTCGGTGCGGCGGTGGAGCAAGCCCGGAATGAAGGGCGCCCCTGCATCGTCGCCACATTCGATCCGCACCCGATGCGCCATTTCCACCCTGACACCCCGCCGTTCCGCCTGACGACACTGGACCAGCGCGAGGAACTGTTCTGCGCCAGCGGCGCAGATGCAATGCTGGTCTTCCATTTCGATGGTGATCTGGCTGGCGTCACAGCGGAGGATTTCGTCAGCGCGCTGATGTGTGACCATATCGGCGCAGCAGGCATCGTGACAGGCGAAGATTTCTCGTTCGGGAAAGGCCGCAGCGGCAATGCCGCCATGCTGGCAACATTGAGCGCCAGCCACGGTTTTTCGACCCGCGCCGTCCCGCCAGTGGCCCTGGGCGGCGCGCCAGTATCATCCAGCCGCATTCGCGATGCCTTGCAAGCGGGCGATTGCGAGACGGCGACCGCGCTGATGACCCGGCCTTATGCGGTTCGCTCCACAGTCCAGCATGGCGACAAGCGCGGACGGACCATCGGCTACCCCACTGCCAACCTCTCCATGGGTGCTTATTTGCGCCCGCGGTTTGGCATTTACGCCGTTACGGGCCGCGTTCTTCCAACGGGGCAGGTTTTGAAAGGCGCGGCCAATATCGGCATCCGTCCGACATTCGATCCCCCGGTTGAGCTGCTTGAACCGTTTTTCTTCGATTTTTCAGGCGATCTTTACGATCAGGAGATAGAGATCGCGTTCCATCATTTCCTGCGGCCTGAAGCAAAGTTTGACAGTCTTGAGGATCTGACGAAGCAAATGGACAAGGATTGCGAGGAAGCCCGCGCCATTCTGGCGTGAACAACCTTTGCCCAAATCCTGAGGAGCGCGAATGGCAAGGGGCAAAAGCACCATACGGGCAGTCCTGATTCGCCTTGTCGCGCCGCTGGTCGCGATCGTAGTTGGCCTCGGCCTCATGAATGCCAGCGCTCTTGCCCCGATGCCCAAGGGCACAGCCCGTTTCATGGCCCATACCGCTGTTTCCCAGCAATTGCGGCAGAATGAACTGAAAGGTGGCGAATGCCTCGCCCGGTATATGGCGCCGCCGCTCCATCGTTTTCTTGAAAATACGCTGCCCGCCATTGTCGAGGCTGGCCGGCTGGGCGCGGACCTTGTCGAAGTGGACGTGCTGCCAAGCGCGGACGGCACGATGATGCTGTTCCACGATGCTGAACTCGATTGCCGCAGCGATGGCCACGGCCCGGCTCGCGCGCAGACAGAGGCCGCCCTTCGCAAGCTGGACGTGGGCTATGGCTGGACAGCCAACGGGGGCAAGACCTTCCCCCTGCGCGGGCAATACAGAGGTACAATGCCGAGTGTATCCGACGCGTTCACCGCCCGGCCCAATGGCGCTTTCCTGTTCAACTTCAAAAGCGACAACCCGCAGGAAGCTGACCTTCTTGCCGCCGCGTTGAAAGCGGCTGGCCGCGACCCCGTGGCGCATGGTGATGCCTTTTTCGGCAATGGCCCGCCGGTGGAACGGATCGGGCGCATCTATCCCGACGCCTGGCACTTTGACGTGAACCGGGCGATCGCGTGCAGCAAATCCTATGCCCGCTGGGGTTGGCTCGGCATCACGCCCAATGTCTGCAAAGGCGCGGCATTGATCGTTCCTGTAAACCGCACCGGCTGGTTCGCCGGATGGCCCAACCGCACAATTGCACGGATGGAAGCCGTTGGCGCGCAAGTCATCATCACCGGGCCTTATGATGGCCGCTCGTTCAATTCCGGGCTGGACTTGCCCGAACAGGTAAAAGCCATTCCCCCGCACTTCAGCGGCTATGTCTGGATAGAGGACTGGGCGACACTCGGCGCGCTGCTCCATCCCGATCGGGACCGGCGCACAGCGGCCCAAAAAGCAGCGACCGAGGCCGCCTTGAAAGAGCGCAGGGCATCCCGCGCACGGTAACGCGCTGGCCGTGCAGTTGCTCATCCGTTCAAAACCGGTTTCCACTTTGGCCTGAAATGCTCTAACGGCCCTGCCCATGAGCCAAGAGCGTGATTACAAGGACACCGTCTTCCTTCCGAAGACCGATTTCCCCATGAAGGCCGGACTCCCCCAGAAGGAGCCGGGCATTCTTGCCCGCTGGGAAGATGAAGGCATTTACGCGAAGATTCGCGAAGCGCGCAGCGGGCGCGAAAAGTTTATCCTCCACGATGGCCCGCCCTATGCCAATGGCGATATGCACATCGGCCACGCGCTCAACCATATCCTGAAGGACATGGTCTGCCGCACGCAAAGCCTGCTGGGCAAGGATGCGCCCTATGTGCCGGGCTGGGATTGCCACGGCCTGCCGATCGAGCTCAATGTCGAGAAAAAGGTGGGCAAAGCGGGCGTCAAGGTCAGCCCCGCCGAGTTTCGCCGCAAGTGCCGCGACTACGCCGCGCGCCAGGTGGAGG
>JAGREQ010000419.1 GCA_020446465.1 Novosphingobium sp.
TTCCCAAGCCGCGCTCATCAGGCGATGCGGGTTGGTCCGGCCGTTGGCGTGGCCGGTAAGCTTGCCAAAATGCAATTTCATGGCTTTTGCCAGCCTGTTGCGTTCGGGATCAGAGGCTGAAAGCCGCAAATGATTGGCAAAACCGACTATCAGCGCTCGCATCGAATCCGCGATGCTATTCAACGTTGGGGCAATACAGTACACGATATCGTCATCGCGCCTGATGGCTTTTGGGGAATCGTGAACCGGAAGGCCTGAAGCTGCATTTATGATTGCAATTTGCCGTAAAAACCAGTCCGCCGGAGCTTCTCCATCAGGTCTGGCAATTTCATGTGCTGAAGCATCTATTCCCAGCATTTCCAGGTAAGAACGGGACATTTCCTCCAGACTTTTCAGGTCTGCATCACCCCCCTGCAATTCAAAATAGAGCGATGGGTATCGCGATCCAAAGGCAAACCCGGCAAGCAAAGACGGTTTGGACAGAAGCATCGTTTCAGACTGCCTTCATTAAGCCTTTCGCATTGCGATCAGCGTTTTACGCAGGTAATGGTGAAAAGCGACCAGTTCATGGCTGTTCCACCATCTGGCAACCGGGTAGTGCCCAGCATGTCTTCAATCGCATTGTCGATCTGATCGGCGCTGGCGCGCGTAATATCGAACAACCGGCTACAAAATGCTGCCATGTCTGGCCGTTCTGCGAACTGCCAATGGAAATTGCTTGTGGCGGCGTGTTCAACTTCCCAGCCCGCGCCTTCCAGCTCTGCCAGCGTGTTTTCACCAAGATAGAGGCCTTCGTGCCCCGTGCTGTTCCATTCTCCTACGAAGCCATCGAGAAATGCGGAAACGGCACTGCCATGTTCCACATCGGACAGGACAAAGCGCCCCCCCGGACGCGTGACGCGGTGAATTTCTGCAAATAGCGGGCGCTTGTCTTCAAGGTGATGGACGCCTGCAAGGCTGCATACAATGTCAACATGTGCATCCGGCCACGGCACCGGCAGCAGGGGATGACCAGGCTGACCGACCTCCACTGCCCCATGGTTCGTAAAGCTGGCGCAAGGTTCGTGCCCCACCCATTCACAACCCGATGACAGGTAACTCTTCAGGTAACCGCCCCCGGCCGGAATATCGCCGACCCGACTGCCCGCATCGGGCTTGCAATTACGAAAAAGCTGGTCGAACTCGGCCCGCCGTGCATCGGGGAACGCAGTCATGGCCTGATCATATGTCGAACCGCGCAGTGTAAAAAGTTCATCGTAGGATTTCATGCCTGCTCCCTTGCAGGCTCTGTTAGGTAATTCAAGGTAGCGGGCATAACTTGCCTTGCAGCCCGCAGCCGATTATCGGCCTTTCGCAAATGCAAAACAGGATTTCCGATCGCATGACAGAACGTTTCGAAGGCACGCAAAACTATATCGCAACCGATGATCTGAAAGTGGCGGTGAACGCCGCGGTATTGTTGCGCCGTCCGCTGCTGGTGAAAGGCGAACCGGGAACGGGCAAGACCGTGCTGGCCCATGAAATATCAAAGGCAATGGATGCACCGTTGATCGAATGGAACGTGAAATCCACGACCAAGGCGCAGCAGGGCCTCTATGAATATGATGCGGTTGCCCGTCTGCGTGATGGGCAACTGGGTGAAGAGCGCGTCCACGACATCCGCAACTACATCAAGAAGGGCAAGTTGTGGGAGGCTTTCACGTCCGATACGCTCCCTGTTCTTCTCATTGACGAGATCGACAAGGCAGACATCGAGTTTCCGAACGACCTTTTGCAGGAACTCGACCGGATGAGCTTCGACGTTTACGAAACGCAGGAGCGGATCGAGGCGAAAGAACGTCCGATCGTTGTCATTACCTCGAATAATGAAAAGGAGCTGCCCGACGCATTCCTGCGCCGTTGTTTCTTCCATTACATCAAGTTTCCTGACGCGGACACGATGCGCGAAATCATCGAGGTTCACTTCCCCGGCATCCAGAAGCAGCTCGTTACCAAGGCGATGGAGGTCTTCTACGAAGTGCGCGAAGTGCCGGGCCTGAAGAAAAAGCCATCGACAAG
>JAGREQ010000420.1 GCA_020446465.1 Novosphingobium sp.
AGCGCCTGCAGCGCGACATCAAGGTCTCGGTCGACAGGACGGAAGTGCGGGCCGGCGACTATGTCACGGTCAACTGGTCCGGCAACACGCTGACCGAACTGGTTCCGGCCTATCTCATCGTGGCAACGGACGCGCCGGTGCGCTTCAAGGGCGAGGGCTTTTACGCGCTTATGCCCAACGCCATCGGGCCCTTCGGCATCGAGACGTTCAAGGACCGGACACGGGCGATCGTGCCGCTTTATGGCAAAGGCGCGCAGAAGGCGGGCGCAATCCCCATCGAGGGGATCCTGGCCGGACGCATCCCGCTCGAATATGCGGTGATCGGCTGGCAGCGGCGGTGCCAGGTCGAAAGCGCCGAGGCGGTTTCGCTGGGCGAGGTCAAGGTGAAGCCGGCCGGTGCGCCGGTGATCGACCTCGACGACCGGCTGGCGGTGGAGCAACCCGAACGATATCTCGTCAATGCCGACGGAACGCGGCTGATCGACGAACGCGAAAACGGCACATGGCGTCTGCTGGATGCGGAGACTTTACAGGTAATTTTCGAGGGCACCGGAACAGAACCGCGATTCAGTGAAACAGGTCGCTTTGTGTCCGCGCTGAACGAAGAACACATGTTTGTATTCGATGCGGTGGATGGAAGCTTGCTTCACAAGGACAATTTCAAGTCCGTGACCTGGGACAACCATGACAGTTTCATTGGGTTCTCATTTTACTCCTGGGGGGCGTTCAGGGCATTCAACTCGTTGAATTTCAACAATGAATATTCGCGAGGTGGAGGGCCCAGGATTGAATCCGGCAATGATCTGCCTGTGTTTGACCTGGAAAACAACCTCGCTGTCTCATTGGATTATGGAGGAAGTTCGGGGTTCCGGATCGATCTGCCGGATGTGCAGATAAACGGACCCGGAGCGGATATGGAAAGTCGAACTGTATCCTTTGCGGCATCGGAGCTTGATCCGTTTCTTGTCTCCCGCTTTTCAGGTGGCCTACGTTACGCGCATGTGAATCGGCATCGCAAAACCAATGGTCTTCTGGAAATGGAGGCGACAAATGCTGCTGAAAACTGTCCGTCCTGCCGCGAATTGTACCAGGCGTTCACCGAAAAATATGTGAAACCTGCCTATCTCGATTCAAACAAGGTCGTGCAGCTGGGTGTTGCAGAGAGTGCAAGTCAAAACACACTCACACGAGCGGTGCTAACCCGATCCGGTGTTTTGACCGGCAATGGCGCCTTCGATAGTCTTGTTTCGTTTGGTCTCGGCGTGCTTGACCGGACAGAGGCAACATATAGCGGGTCAGTCGGCAAGACTGCAGGTGAGGCTTGGAACGAACCCAATCCCGAACAGGTCAAATTCGGATTGGAACTTGCTCAACTGATCCGAAATGACATTGTCGATTCAGCCAGTTTCTTCAAGAATGCCGGCGATACCTATGGCGTTGATTATGCATACCGATATGAACTGGGCGGACGGGTTCTCTGGCTGACGCAAGCCGTCATAATGGGTGGAAGCCAGGGGAATTTTTTCAATTCCCAGATGGTTCTGTTCCATGACGGAATGGATGGAGATCCGTATTCGACGCAGTTTGACAACCCTTCCAGCGATATCGGCACTGAGTGCTACGGCAGCCTCTCATACTGCCGGGTGGAAACGGCTGCGTTTGCCCAGCGCTATCTTGCCATCTGGTCGGCAGAGGCGCGCGGCGTGGCCGTGTTTGATGCAAAATCGACGAAGTTCATCTTCAAGAAATTCGATCTTCCCCGTGGCGATCTGCTGCAATCGGTCGCCATGACTACCGACGAACGCCACCTCCTCCAGCAAAATTCCGACGGCACGTTCTATGTCCACCGCATCGGTGATGGCGCGACGGTGCTCGAAGGGCGGATCGTCGATGACGAGGTGATCGTGTGGACGCCGGACATGCGGTTCGATTCGACCGCCGAGGGCGCACATTTCGTCAATCTGCGCTTCCCCGGCCAGATCGGCCAGTACACCTTCCAGCAATTTGATTCCCGCCTGCGGGTGCCGGGCCTGGCGCAAAAAGTGCTGGCCGGCG
>JAGREQ010000421.1 GCA_020446465.1 Novosphingobium sp.
TCGCCATTTCCGGCACCCTGTCCATGCTTATTCCGCCGTCGATCGCACTGATCCTTTATGGGATCATTGCAGATATCCCCGTGTCGGCACTGCTGATCGGGGGGGTTCTGCCCGGTATTCTTGTCACGGCAACGATCATGCTGACCATCGCGTTTCTGGTCTGGCGCGATCCCGATGCGGCGCCTCCCGGGCAGGCCTACAGTTTTGTCGAAAAATTCGCCTCGCTCAAACGGGTTGGCCCGGTGCTGGTCCTGTTCTTTGCGGTGACCGGAACGATCTATTCCGGGATCGCCACCCCGACCGAGGCAGCGGGCATCGGTGCGTTCTGTGCCATGCTGATCGCTGCGTGGGAACGGCAATTGAGCTTTGCGAACGCCTGGAGAGCATTGCGGTCAGCGGCGCAAACCACCTGCATGATCCTTTTCATCATTCTGGGCGCGCATGTCTTCGGCTACTTCTTTACGCTGACGCGGGTCACAAATGATCTGACGACCTGGGTCGGTACGCTGGAAACCTCTCGTTGGGTCATTCTGGCGGTGATCCTGCTCGGGTATCTGGCCTTGGGCTTTTTCATGGATCAGATCGCGATTCTGATCCTGACCGTTCCCGTGGTTTTGCCCCTTATCCACCAACTGGGTTTCGATCCGGTCTGGTTCGGCGTGCTGATTGTCGTCACCGCAGAGGTCGGCATGGTCACGCCGCCAATGGGCATGAATGTGTTCGTGGTCGCGCGCTACACCCGCCGCCCGTTGGGAGAGATATTTCGGGGCGTGATGCCCCACGTATGGGCGCATCTCATCATCATCGCCCTACTTGCCGCCTTCCCCGGAATCATCCTGTGGCTGCCAGCCACAATGCAATGACGACAGTACAACCAAGGAGGAGAATACCATGAAAAGACATACTCTTATCGGAACCCTGACGGGATTGGCGCTCGGAATATGTGCCGGGGTGGCCTCGGCGCAGGATATCACGCTGCGTGTGGCTGACAGCCTGCCTGTCGGTCACTATATCTCGGAGAGCCTGCTGAAGCCTTTTCTGACCGAGGTGGAGGAAAAAACCGGAGGCGCGGTCGGCTTTGACTATTTCCCGGCGCAGCAACTGGGCAAAGCCAAGGACATGCTTTCGCTGACCCAAACCGGAGTGGCCGATATCGGCTATATCGGCGCGTCGTATCTGGCGGACAAGTTGCCGCTGAGCGCTGTGGCGCAGCTTCCCGGTGCATTCGATTCGTCCTGCGAAGGGACGATGGCCTATTGGCAGCTCGCCAAACCCGGCGGCACATTGGATCAGGCGGAATACGCGCCCGAAGGTGTGCGCGCGTTGATGGTTCTGGCATTGGCGCCCTATCAACTGTTCTCGGCAAAGGAGATCAGCGATCTTGCCAGTTTCAAGGGGCAGAAGATGCGCACAAGCGGCGGAACGCAGGCGCTTGCGATGACCAAGCTCGGAGGTGTGCCGGTGCAAATGTCCGCGCCTGAAACCCGCGAGGCCTTGTCACGTGGTACGCTGGATGCCGTTGTCTTTCCGCACAGTTCCGTGCCGCCATACGACCTGACACCGTATCTGAAATCCGCGACCGAAGGCCTGAACCTTGGGTCTTTCGTTCTGGCGTACATGATCAGCCAGGACAAGTTCGACGCGCTGCCTGCCGATGTTCAGGCAACGCTTGTCGAAGCCGGTGAAAATGCGACCCGCAGTGCCTGTGCCAGCGTTGATGCACGCGACGGCGCGGACAAGCAGGCCTTGGCAGACGGCGGCGTTCGGTTTGTCAAACTGCCTGATGCCGAAGTGGCGGAAATCCAGCAAGTGCTTGATGGCGTCGGCGAAGAATGGGCAGCGGAACTTGATGCTCGCGGCAAGCCAGGGTCAGAGGTTCTCTCGGCTTTCAATGCGGCTTTGCACTGATACCGCAAAAGGGTGTGCGCCGCGGCGATGGCCAGACGGCTATCCGCAAACAGTGGCGCGCACTCGACAGATTCTATTGGCGGAGATGCGATGGTGATCTCGGATGTGTCCGGCGTGGTGTCCTCCGACACG
>JAGREQ010000422.1 GCA_020446465.1 Novosphingobium sp.
GATCATAACAGGCGCTGGCAAACAATTTTGTGCAGGCGCTGACCTTGTCGAATTCAAACGCTATCTCGATGAAAAACATGCCGATGCGCAGGAACCGTATAATGCGCGCGTGTTGTGGCCGGTGACACAGAAGATTGTTTCCTCGCGCTTGCCAGTCATCGCAGCGATCAATGGCGGAGCCACAGCTGGAGGGTTGGACTTTGCGCTGGCCTGCGACATGCGGATTGCTTCGACGGAAGCAAAGCTGGGCGAGACTTATATCAAGCTGGGACTTAACCCCGGCAATGGCGGCACCTATTTTCTGCCTCGCCTTATCGGCAGTGGGCTGGCGGCCGAACTGGCACTGACAGGCGATCTTGTAAATGCCGAACGTGCGCTGGCGCTGGGGCTTGTAAATCGCGTGGTGGAACCGGACCAGCTGATCTCCGAAGCAACCGCGCTTGCGTCGCGCATCGCCCGCTGGCCGCGCCTTGCCATCGAAGCGACCAAGCAGCAGCTACGCCAGAGCTGGCACATGGACCTTACCGGGTCGATGAATGCGAGCTTCTGGGGCGTCGCTACGCTTACTTACAGCGACGACTTGCGCGAAGGCGTCAACGCTGCGCTCGAAAAGCGTGCGCCGCAATACAATCGCAAGGACCGGCGCAGTGATTGATGGCCAGGTGGTTGTCGATGCAGTTGTGCATCCCTGGAACATGTCGCCGCAGAACCAGAATCCCGCTGCGATGCCGCAAGTCGAGGCCGTCTATGCCGCGCACCGGCTGTCTTATGATGAACCGAACGCGCATTATGCTTTGAAGCCGGACGAATTCTTCCGTGACATCGGTTTTGACGAAATAGGCATGGCCGAATTTGCTGAAAGTCCGGTGGACTTCGCAGTTGTTCACGCACTGCCTAATCTTGGCTTTGGTCTGGGGCCGATTACCGTGCCTGAAAAGTGCGCGGTTTTTCGTGATGAGCATCCAGATCGGGTAAAGATCTACGGCACTGTCGGCACGCCGATCGTCGCCAGTGCGATCGACGAGATAAAGCGACAGGCAGATCGCTTTGCTATCGACGGCGTAAAACTATACCCTGCGTTCTTCTACGACAATATCGGACAAGGCTGGCGGCTCGATGGTGAGGACTGGGCAACGCCTTTCCTCGAATACTGCCGGCAGGCGGGCCTCCACCGGATCGCCATTCACAAGGCGTTGTGGCTGGAGCCGGCACCAAAGGAAGCCTTCGAGATCGACGATCTGGCGTCCCCTTTGAAACGCTTTCCAGACATCACCTTTGAAATGGTGCACGGCGGTACAGCCTTTCTAGATCAGTCCATCGAACTGATGAAGCGGCATCCCAATCTCTTCATGACGATGGAAACCACATTCTCCTACATTCTCGTCAAGCCGCGCGTTTTCGCTAAAATCCTGGGCCGGCTTGTCACTGAAGTCGGTTCCGATCGGCTATTGTTCGCCAGTGGCAACAACCTTGCCCACCCTGCGCCTTTGCTGGAAGCCTTCCGAAACTACGAGTTTCCCGATGAATACTGTGATGAGTTCGGTTTGCGCCAGCTGACGGAAAAAGACCGTGCGAACATTCTGGGGTTAAACGCCCTGAAACTCTATGGTTTCGATGCACAGCGCCAGTTGCCGCGTATTGCACGGGATACCTTCGCAAAAGCGCGCACGGCTGGTCCGCCGCCGCCATGGAGCGTCGTGCGGGGATGACCAGATCGGCACTCAAAGAGGCGATACTTGCCCGGCTCGATACAATCCCGGAGCCATGCAGCATCGCTATGCGCGACCCGATGAGCCTCGTCGAAATGGGTTTGATCGAAGATATTGTCCTTGACCCGCAAGGCGCGGTAACTGTGACGCTGTGTCTGACAGATCCGGGCTGTGTCCACTTCAATGGTATGCGTGCCTATATTGCTGATGCAATAACAACATTGCCAGGCGTGAACAGTGTCAATGTTTGTCAGACACTCGACACACTCTGGACCGATGAACGCGTAAGGCGTAGGGCGACGTGAGCCTCTCAGACACATAT
>JAGREQ010000423.1 GCA_020446465.1 Novosphingobium sp.
CGATTACTATTGTCATGTATAGTGTTAACAGGCCCTAGGGCGTGTTAACACTTAATCATATCGGCGATGAGGGCGAAATTGAGGAAGGCCCTGAACATGATGTCGAGTTTGTCGAAGCGGGAGAAGATGCGACGATAGCCCTTGAGCCTACGAAACAGGCGTTCGACTTCGTTGCGCCGTTTGTAGAGATCGCGATCGTAGTTCCAGGGGTGTTTCCGGTTGGATTTGGGTGGCACGACGGGGACAAAGCCGAGATCAAGAACCAGTTGCCGGGTTTCATCACCCTCGTAAGCGCGATCCATCAGCATGGGCAGGCCGTGCGGAGGATTTTTCCAGCCCTCCAGCAAGGCACGGCCCTCTGGCGCGTCATGAGCCTGTCCGCCCGACAGGTTGAAGGTCAGGGCCGTTCGTTCATTCGTGGCAACCAGATGAACCTTGGTGTTCCATCCGCCGCGAGACTTGCCGATGGCATGAGGCCCCTTTTTTGGGCCGCACCCGTACCATCGGGGTGGGCCTTCACGCTGGTACTGTCGAGGCCAAGGTACTTAATCTTGATGCGGATCAGTCGATGCTCCTGCAAGGCTGCGAACAAGCGGTCCAGTACGCCTGCCTCCGCCCAGCGCTTCAGTCGCGTGTAGATCGTGTGCCAATTGCCGAATTCTTTCGGCAGCGCGCGCCATTTGCAGCCATTCTCGGTGATATAGAGCACCGCGTTGATCATCGTCAGGTTCGAAATCCGCACATTGCCGCGTTGAACCGGCAAATACCCACGGATAACTTCATACTGCGCTTCACTTATTCCATTCATTACAGATGGTTAGACAATATCCATCGTCATGTATAGTGTTAACGCGCCCTAGTTGAATCCTGAATTATTTTTGAAATCTATGCTAAACATAAAATGTATGTCAAGCGCTATTGCGAACCGCAAACATTCTTTGCCTTCCGCGATCAAACTTGGATCGTAGCGCCGAGGGCTAGCTCACTATGACAGGTTTTAAATTGGCAGAATTTTACTTGCTTGCTAGGGTTCGACCTGACACGGCTTCATTGGTCATCTTATGAGCCTGTCGTTTGATCAACCAAGGAGCGAACGGCAATGGTTGCGATGAATCCCCCGCGACGAACACTGACGCGAAGCAGACCGACAACGGAATAGTGACCCTCGAACAACTCGCCTGCGAGATGAAAATGACAGCGTGGGATGCCCGAATGCTGCTGCGCCTCGCTGCGAAGCAGATGAAGCTCTATCCGGCCTTGGACAAAGAGCACATACCGCGCCAGCCGTGGTCAAGGCCCTTTCCAGAAGCGAGGAATCGGTGCGTGACCGCGCCCGCCAAGACGGCATCAAGCTTGCCAAGCTGCGCTGAACCCTTGTGTCGATAGCGATGACCGAATTCTTCGATACGATAATTCTGGGTGCCGGGGCTGCCGGGCTGATGTGCGCTGCTGAAGCCGGGCGGCGAGGGCGACGCATAGTTGTAATCGAGAAGGCGGAGCGGCCAGGGAAAAAGATCCTGATTTCGGGCGGGGGACGCTGTAACTTCACGAATCTGCACACAGCGCCTGAGAATTATCTTTCGGCCAATCGGCACTTCGCCAAGTCCGCACTCAGCCGTTACACGCCACAGGATTTCCTTGGCCTGGTCAAAGCCCATGGCATCGCCTGGCACGAAAAAACGCTCGGCCAGCTATTCTGTGACGGATCCGCAAGGCAGATTCTCGACATGCTGCTAGACGAAGTGGCGCGGGCCGACGGCCACGTTGTTTGCGGTCAGAAGATAGCAGACGTCTCGCATAGCGATGGCCGGTTTCGCGTGACCACTCAGGATCGCGTTTTCGAAGGCAATGCGCTCGTCATAGCAACTGGTGGCCCTTCGATCCCGAAAATGGGTGCTACCGGCTATGCCTATGAACTCGCCCGGCAATTCGGCCTCAAGATTGTTGAACCGCGCCCTGCCCTGGTTCCGCTTACGCTGGGCGGCGAGGATGCCTTGTTCCGCGATTTGTCAGGCGTCTCA
>JAGREQ010000424.1 GCA_020446465.1 Novosphingobium sp.
GACATCGACAAGTATCTTGAAACGCACCAGCACAAGACCATGCTGCGTTTTATCACGTGCGGCAGCGTGGACGATGGCAAGTCCACCCTGATCGGCAGGCTGCTCTATGACAGCAAGATGATCTTTGAAGATCAGCTGGCTGCCCTTGAAAGCGACAGCAAGAAGGTCGGCACGCAAGGTCAGAACCTCGATTTCGCGCTGTTGGTGGATGGTCTTGCTGCAGAACGCGAACAAGGCATCACCATCGACGTTGCCTATCGCTTTTTCGCCACCGAAAAGCGCAAGTTCATCGTGGCCGATACGCCGGGGCATGAACAATATACCCGCAACATGGTGACAGGCGCATCGACTGCCGACCTCGCCGTCATCCTGATCGACGCGCGCAAGGGCGTCCTGACCCAGACCCGGCGGCACAGTTTTCTCGCGCACCTTGTCGGCATCCGCCACATTGTTCTGGCGGTGAACAAGATGGATCTGGTCGGTTACGATCAGGCCACATTCGACGCGATTGTCGCGGATTACGCAGCCTTTGCCGAAAAGATCGGCATCAAAACCTTTACCGCCATTCCGATTTCGGGCCTCGCCGGGGATAATATCGCCAGCAAGAGCGCGGCAACACCATGGTATGACGGCCCGACCCTGATCGAACATCTCGAAACTGTCGATCTTGGGCTGGACGAACGCGCGGGCAAGACTTTCGCCATGCCGGTGCAATGGGTGAATCGGCCAAACCTCGATTTCCGGGGTTTTGCAGGACAGATCGCATCGGGCACTGTGCGCCCTGGCGATGCCATCCGCGTTATCCCGTCGGGCAAGACCAGCAAGGTTGCGCGCATTGTCACTTTCGATGGCGACCTGACTGAAGCCGTTGCAGGGCAGTCCATCACCCTGACGCTGGAGGACGAGATTGACTGTTCACGCGGGCAAGTCATCTGCGCGGCAGATGCCCCCGTCGAAGCGGCCGACCAGTTTCAGGCGACAATCGTCTGGATGGCCGAGGAAGAAATGATCCCCGGCCGCAACTACCTGATGAAAATCGGCACGCAGACAGTCTCTGCCGCCGTGCACCACCCAAAGCATCGCGTGGATGTCAATTCGCTGGAACAACTGGCCGCCAAGACGCTTGGCCTCAACGATATCGGCGTGTGCGAACTGGCAACGGACAAGCGCATCCCGTTTGAATCCTATGACGAGAACAAGGATCTGGGCGGTTTCATCCTGATCGACCGCCTGACCAACGCGACGGTAGCCGCAGGCACGCTGCACTTTGCCTTGCGCCGGGCGCAGAACGTCCACTGGCAGGCCATTGATGTCAGCCGTCAGGCCCATGCCACGATCAAGAACCAGCGCCCCTGCGTGCTGTGGTTCACCGGGCTTTCCGGCTCTGGCAAGTCAACGATTGCCAATCTGGTTGAAAAGCGGCTCCACGCCGAAGGCAAGCACACGTTCCTGCTCGATGGGGACAATGTGCGCCACGGTCTTAACAAGGATCTCGGTTTTACCGAGGCAGACCGCGTCGAAAATATCCGCCGCGTTGGCGAAGTCGCCCGGCTGATGACTGATGCCGGTCTGATCGTGCTGACGGCCTTCATCAGCCCGTTCCGGGCCGAGCGCCAGCTTGCCCGCAGCATGATGGAAGATGGCGAATTCATCGAGGTTTTCGTCAAGACACCGCTCGACGTTGCTGAACAGCGCGATGTTAAAGGGCTTTATAAAAAGGCCCGAAGCGGTGAACTCAAGAACTTCACGGGGATCGACAGCCCTTACGAAGAACCGCAGAATGCCGAAATCGTGATCGACACAACCCGTATTTCTGCCGAAGACGCGGCAGAACAGATTGTCGAACAAATCCTTGGCACATGGGCGCCCCAAATATGACCGATGCGGAACTCGCTGCCAAAGTCGCATTTGCAGCGGGCCGGATTCTGCTCGACGTGCGCCAGGCCGGTGTGCTGGACGGCAAGGCGCTGGGCAAGGCCGGTGACGAAACAGCCAATCGCTTCATTATCGAA
>JAGREQ010000425.1 GCA_020446465.1 Novosphingobium sp.
GAGTCGGTCATGGCATCCTCCATAAGTGAGCGCATAGTAGTGTGCCTGGCCGGGCATGTCCTTGCTATCTATGCCTTGAAATGATGTATAATAAGCATACTATGCCAAAAATAGACATGAATGAGCATGATTATGCCTGAAAACCTCGATCAATTCGATCTCGCCATCCTCGATCATCTGCAGGAAGATGGGCGGATGACCAATCAGGAACTGGCCGATGCTATCGGCCTTTCACCAAGCCCTTGTTTGCGGCGAACGCGCAGGCTGGAAGAGCGCGGCGTAATTGATGGCTATGTTGCGCTTGTCGATCCGGCAAAGATGGGGCTGGGGGTGACAGCTTTTTTGCGCATACGTTTGTCCAGCCAGGATGATGCAAGTCTGGCGTTGTTTGAAGAATCCATTGCCAGCTTTCCCGAAGTCATGGAATGTTATCTGATGACCGGGGAGGCCGATTACCAGTTGCGCGTTCTCGTTCCCTCTCTTGGCGCTTACGAGGATTTTCTGCGTCACCGATTGACGAAGGTGCAGGGCGTGGCGCAGGTTACAACCAGCTTTGCATTGCGGCCCGTTACCTATCGCACGAAACTTCCCCATGCCGAAGGTTAGGGCCAGGAGGCCATACTGATGATTGAACCTGCCGATGCCCTGGCTCCGACGCGGTTTATCGATTCCGATAACGACGCGGTGCGGGATTTTGCAGCCCGTTCCACTGCCGGTTGCATCAGCGACCGGGAAAAGACGGTAGGCCTTTACTACGCCGTGCGGGATTCGATCCGTTATGATTGCTACCGGGTGGATATGGAACCGCAAAGCTATCTGGCCAGTGAAACGCTGGGGCGTGGCTATGGGTTCTGCATCCCGAAGGCCGCCTTGCTGGCGGCTGCATGTCGGGCGCAAGGCATCCCCGCGACTGTCGGCTTTGCGGATGTGCGCAACCACCTTGCCACGCCCCGGTTGCTGGAAATGATGGGGACCGATGTTTTCTATTATCATGGCTACACCGCGATCTACATCGACGGGAAATGGGTGAAATCCACGCCCGCCTTCAATCGCGAATTGTGCGAGCTTCTGGGCGTTGCACCGCTGGAATTTGATGGTGAGGCAGACTCAATCTTTCAGGACAGCGAGGCTGACGGGCGCCGACACATGGAATATCTCAATTATCATGGGGAGTTCGTGGATGTGCCGTTCGATGCGATCACCCGCAGCCTTCGGGAAAATTACCCCAACCTGATGAAGCTGGCTGGCTATAGCTGGGATGAGGATGTTGGAAACCTTCAGCAGGGTGGTGTTGCCGATCCTTGCTGATTTGATTTGCATCAATGCCTGTGGCGGAAAGTCTCCCCAGAAAGCGGGCAACCTGCCAGCAATCCGAAAAAGGCGATGTATCCAGTCGACAGCCATGCCCGTTTCCAGTCTGCATTTCGCACGCGTGATCTAACGTGGGCAGCGCAGGAGGAACTTTCGGCGCTTGGCGAGGCGCGAACGGTGGCAAAGGGGGAAGAAGCAGGGCTTTGTACTTGCGGCGATTCGCTTGTCTTTGTGGCCACCGGCGCCTGCAAGCTGGTAGCGCGCGCTTCCCAGGGGCGCGAACAGGTCATTTCGTTCCATTTTCCCGGTGATCTTGTGTCCGTTCCGGCAACGGCTGAACATATTTACGACCTCTACGCCCTGACTGACTTGCGCCTGCTGACGTTTCCGGCGCTGCGCTTCATGAATGCGATATGCGAGGAAGCTGGCCTTTTGGCTGAACTGCACCGGCGCAGTGATGCGGCATTGCGCGATTGCCGGGACGATTCGGTAGGATTGGGGCGCAAAACAGCGCAAGAGCGGGTTGCCCGTTTTCTTTTGTCGATGGGCGCACGGATCGGGCGCCAACGCGATGGCGCCTTGTCCATCGAACTGCCGATGTCCCGCAGTGATATTGCGGATAGTCTTGGTCTTACAATTGAAACCGTAAGCCGGCAGTTTGGCGATCTGAGGGCAGGGGGAATGATCGAGACGGTCGGAC
>JAGREQ010000426.1 GCA_020446465.1 Novosphingobium sp.
CAGGCGCTCTCAAAGTTCGAACCGGCCCTGCGTGGCACGGTGAAGGCTGCTGGCTTCCTGACCCGCGACAGCCGCGTGGTCGAGCGCAAGAAGTATGGCCGTGCCAAGGCACGCCGCAGCTTCCAGTTCTCGAAGCGCTAAGCTTCAGGGCAAAGCATTATTCGAAAGGGCGGCCTGGCGACAGGTCGCCCTTTTTCGTGCCCCGTCAATCAAGCCAGCCAATCAAGCCAGTCCATCAGCGCTTCACGGCGAGGATCTGCTTCGCAACATACCAGCTGACCGGGATGGCCAGCACAAAGCCTGCTGCGGCTGCAATGACAATCGGCCATGCGCCGTCCATGCCTGCGGCCAATACTCCGGTAACTCCCATGCCCATCAGCATGGTGGCGATAACAAGGTGCAGGATAATCGAGAGACGCATCATGGGCTTGGCCCCCTTATGATATGAAGTATCGCCGGGGGCATTAAGCCCCGGCGCAGGGCCTGTCCTTGCGGAAGATCAAATGGGCGGCCGACGGATCAGGCCGAGGGAGCCGGGCCTACGGGCACCTTGCCCACCAGCACCGCGCCTTCGCCACCCTGCGCGAAATTGCGCGCATGCAGCTCCAGCTCCTGCCCGTCCCAATGCAAGATGTTGAAACTGGGCGGAGTCGTGCGAGTGCGGTGAGACAAGGTGCCCGCCCCGATCATGCGCAAGCGGCCGCCCGACGTATCAGCGACAAGGTCAAACGCATCATGCACATGGCCGGTCAACACACCCAACACCTTGCGCCGGGCCAGCTCTGCCATGGCCTGCGCGCCACCAAAGGTCAGCAAACGCCCGTCGCCGCGCCGCTCCGGCAAGGGATGATGCCCGCAGACAAGCGCGCCAGTGCCAGGGGGCAAGGCATCAATCTGCGCAAGGCAGCTTTCCAGTGCCTCTGCCGTGATCCATCCATCGACCCATGGCCAGCGTTTCTGGAACGGGATGGTTGTCTGCAAGGATACCAGCGCCAGCCCCGGCAGAACTTCCTCCCCCGGCGCAATCAGCCGGTCGAGTCCGGCGCGCATCGTGCGATAGCGGCGAAACGGATCACGGATGCGCTCCAGCGGGTTGAAATAGGGCATGTCATGATTGCCCACTTCGACCGAAACCGGCGCATCGAGCGATTGTATCCAGGCACTTGCCGCCGCAAATTCGCGGTGCCGCGCCCGCATCGTCAGATCACCGGTGATCGCCACGGCTGCCGGACGATCCCGCGCAATTTCAGCAGCAGCCCAATCAATCGCCGCACGATCGACAAGCCCGAAATGAATATCGCTGAGGTGATAGAGAACGGTTTCGTCAGTCATCGATAAGGCAAAACAGGTCCAGCCCAAGCGGCGCAAGCGAAAACTTCACTTCCGCGCCCGCATCGTGGCGCTCACCATCCACCATGAGCGGGATCGGCGCGTCTGCCAGTGAACGGCAAATAACGTGTGGATGCTCCCCCAGGTCATCGTGCGGGCCATCACGGAAATTGCGACCCAGCAGCGCCGCGCCTTGCTTGATGAGATCACCAAGATCGCGCGCAGCATAGCCCTCGACAAAAAGCCCTTTACCCTGCGGCGTCAGCAACACGCCTGCATAGCCCTCCGGGTCGCCCATATCTGGCTCGGCAATGGCGACCATCGGGCCTGTCGTGCTGAGCGTTGCCGCCTCGATCGCGCCTGCCACGACATCACCAACCTGCCCGTCGCGCATGTCTTCGCGCACGTCGGCCCAGGCAGCCCCCGGCCCCGCCAGAACTTCGGCAAGGGCAATATGACCGTCCACTTCGATGATATTCCGCTTTGTCAGCCGCAACTTGTCAGCGGCCATCGCCGCGACAATGGCGCGTGCCTCCAGATCATCGAACAGGATATGGCAGAGCAGATTGGCTGTCCCACCCGGCAGGGGAAGCACGGCCCCACCCCAGCCGCGCACTTTCGAAATTGCCGCATTCAGCGTCCCATCGCCGCCATGCAGAACCAGCAGGTCAACATTG
>JAGREQ010000427.1 GCA_020446465.1 Novosphingobium sp.
ATGCATACCCACCACCCGCACCCGCTGTCCGCCGACGCCAAGATCGACCCGCACGGCTCCACGCGGTTCGAGCCGCGGCAGTTCGACAATCGCGCTATCAAGAATGTCTATCCCCCGCCTCACAAGCAGGGCATTGCCGTGCCAGCCAATGCTGAGCGGCCGGATCGCCAGAGGCACGATCTGCCAGTGCTGCTCCTCAACCATCTGCCGGGGAAGCGCTGTTTCCCGGCGACCGAGGCGGCGGTCAACCTCCTGCAAGGCGACCACATCAGCCCCGATTTCATGAAGGATAGCCAGAATCCGTTCCGGGTCGCGCTTGCGATCCAGCCCGACTGCCTTGCGAATGTTGTAGGTAGCGAATTTGAGTTGCACGCCAGAGTATATGCGGCAATGCTGCCTGCAAAACAATGCGATGCTTGCAAGGCTCGCGCAGACGGGGAGAGAACGCTTGGGAACAGCCGAGGGACAAGCCGGACCGGCGCCGCGCGGTTACTATAGCAACCGGCGCTATGCCGTTCTCGCCATGCTGCTGGCAGTTTACATCTGCAGCTTTATCGACCGGCTGCTGCTTTCCATCCTTGCCGAGCCGGTAAAGGCCGATCTTTCGCTGAGCGATACGCAAATGGGGCTGCTGGGCGGCCTTGCCTTTGCGCTTCTCTATTCGACGATGGGCGTTCCGCTTGCTCTCGTTGCCGACCGTTTCGGGAAATCTCGCGTCATTGCCCTCAGCCTGCTGGCATGGAGCGGGTTTACCGCACTGTGCGGATTTACCGTCAATTTCTGGCAAATGTTCCTTGCCCGGCTGGGTGTCGGGATTGGAGAAGCTGGCGGGAGCGCGCCAAGCTATGCCCTGATCAGCGAAAATTTCCCGCCTGAACAACGGGCAAGGGCAACCGGAATATACATGATGGGCATTCCGATAGGGTCCGCCGCTGGCGCTTTTCTGGGCGCCTGGATCGCATCGACAGTCGACTGGCGGCTGGCGTTCATCACCATGGGTATCGTGGGGGTAGTTCTGGTGGTGCCCTTCCGCTTTGTCGTGCGGGATACCCCTTCCTTGTCTGCCCGGCCCGCAAAATCAGTGCCACTCACGGAATCCTTTGCCATCCTGATGCGCAAACCCAGCTTCTGGCTGGTTTGCCTGGCCACGGGGGTCGGCTCCATGTGCACTTATGGCCTGAACTTCTGGCTTCCCAGTGTGCTCGGCCGCAGTTTCGGGCTGGACCTTTATGATCGCGGGGTTGTCTATGCCGCGCTGGTCCTGATCGGAGGGTCTGCGGGCATGTGGTTCGGTGGATATGCAAGCGATCGTTTCGGCAAGAAAAACCGGGCAGCCTATGGCTGGATTCCCGCTCTTTCGATGTGGCTTAGCGTGCCGCTGTTCGCGATAGGCATCTTGTCTGACGACATCATAACCGCATTCGCATGGCTGCTGGTGCCGCAGGTTCTGTCTTATCTGTGGAGCGTCCCTGCGCTGACAGCAGCCCAGCACCTTGCGCCTGCCCTGCACCGGGCCACCGCCGCGGCTTGCGTGCTCTTTTTCTCCAACGCCATTGGATTCGGGCTGGGCACGCCCGTCATGGGCTGGCTGAGCGACATGATGTATCAGACCCATGGAGAGGAATCGCTGCGATACGCGATGCTGGCCATCCTCTCGCTATACCTTGTGGCAGGGGGGATGATGATGGCAGCGACCCGATACCTCCAGCGTGACTGGGAAGATTAGGTGTCTGGTCCCAGTATGTGATGGTTGGGTTTGACGATAAAGATTTCTTACGAAACGCTATAGAGGCAGGCTTGGCGCTTCAACGTTCCTTTGTCGTGCTGAAGGTCAATTCCGGGTTCTTTTCCTGCTGATAGCCAACATCCCAGGCAGATTTGGCAAGGAAAACCCAGTCGCCATCGCGGTCCTTTGCCAGATTGGCGCGGTTGAATTTCTCGAATGAAGCGAGCGCGGCTGCATCACCCCGCAGCCACCGCGCCGTATCGAAAGGCGCAGGCT
>JAGREQ010000428.1 GCA_020446465.1 Novosphingobium sp.
CAAACAGGCTTTCGAAAGAACGGCCATAAATAAGGGATAGCGTGCATATCTGCACGAGATTCGGGCGCTTACGGCCTTGCTCCAGAACCGAGAGACGCGGGGCGCGAACGCCCAACAGATGCGCAGCATCGTCCTGCGTGAACCCGGCCTTGCGGCGAGCCAGCCGCAAATCCAGCGCTAATTGTGTATTCATAGGCTTTGAACTTGTTAATGGATAATGACATCCATTCTGACCGCCCAAGCGTTGCCGAACTAGTAGGCGCAACTTTCCCATTTTCAATGATCTGTCACCCTGAACACAAAACCACCAGATCGGTATGACCGAGACGAAACTCCGGAAGGGTAAAACCCTTCCGATTCACGACATACCGACCTAGTGGTGTTTCTGTCGGGTACTGCCAGCCTGTTCTCCGTAGGTCAGGATACCGAATTTCCAACCCTGGATGCTAGTTCGCGAAACCTGTTCGACCGCGCACGTCCCGCGTCCTCTTGGTGAAGACGCGCCAACCCGGCCATTCTTTCAGACGCTGGTTTCACCGCCTAGGAAGACTACTCCAGATGCGGCACTCTGAGGCCATGCAAATTCTATCAACGGCTGACATCCTTATTGGCAACGCCTATTCCAGACGCGGCTGTCGTCCCTTTGGCATGCTGACGCCCGACCGAATGCTACACCTCTACATCATTGGCCAAACCGGCACTGGCAAATCGACCCTGATTGCTAACATGGTCCAGCAGGACATAGCCGCTGGAAACGGACTCTGCCTTATCGATCCTCATGGCGATCTTGCCGAGAGCCTGGCTCCACATCTCGGACCGAACGATCTCTACTGGGTTGTCGCTGACCCGAACAGTCCCTACGGATACAATCCGCTCACCCGTACCAGCGAAACACACCGGCCACTGGTGGCTTCCGGTCTTATCGATGCTCTCAAAAAGCAATGGAAAGATGCTTGGGGCGTGCGTATGGAGCATCTATTGCGCTATGCAGTGATGGCACTCCTGGAGCAACGGAAGGCTGATCTGCGCGATGTTATCCAGCTCTTTATTGATCGCAAGTTCCGCGCCCAGATTCTCGCTGCTGTACAGGATCCCCAAACCCGGCATTTCTGGGAACAGGAATTCCCGGCCATGAATTACAAAACCGCTGTTGATGGCGTCGCACCAATTGCCAACAAGCTTGGGGCGTTTTTGGCCCATCCAATTATCCGCAAAGCCATCACCGAGCCGGAAATACCGCTGCGGTTTCGCCGGATCATGGATAAAGGCGGTGTGTTGATCGTCAACCTTGCCAAAGGCAGGATCGGAAACGACAATGCCAATGTGCTTGGTGGCTTGCTGACGGCGAGCTTCTTCAACGCAGCACTATCGCGCCACGACCTCCCCGAAGCCGAACGCCAGCCTTTCTATCTCTATGTCGATGAATTCCATTCCTTCACGACCCTGGCGTTTGCCGACACGTTGTCCGAGGTCCGCAAATATGGTCTCGGCGTTATCCTGGCCCATCAGTATGCCGAGCAGGCTGAACCTGTCATCCAGCACGCCATATTCGGCAATGTCGGCAGTTTGATCGCGTTTCGTGTGGGAGCGCGTGATGCATCTATCATAGCGCAGCAATTTGTCCCTCTATCGCCGCTCGACCTACTCAATCAGGCTAATCACGACGCCTTTGCCCGGGTGATGGTCAATGGCAAGCGCAGCCGGGCGTTTTCGATTAGCGGGTTTCCGCCGGATCGGCGATTTCTAGAAAGGTTCACCATCTATGTCGAAACATCATGGCTGCTTATCATGGCTATATGACTGAAGACGAGCATATCCAACGGCATCTGGAAATTTGCCAACGCGTCTACGAACGGCTGGTCGCCGAGGGCAATTGGCCGTGGCCAGATTCGCCAAAATCCAAGGATGTGATAGAGTCCGATAACCCCAACTCAGACTTATGAAACCGTGCTTTGGATACATTCGAGTATCCACCCAGAAGCAAGGCGAGGGTGTA
>JAGREQ010000429.1 GCA_020446465.1 Novosphingobium sp.
TGCCCTTGCGGCAAAGCTGCGCGGCGACAAGCAGGTTTCCATTGCCTTCTTTGGCGATGGCGCATCCAACCAGGGCGTTTTCCACGAAGCGATGAACCTCGCTTCGGTCTGGAAGCTGCCGATGGTGTTTGTCTGCGAAAATAACCAGTATGCCTTGTCCACGCCAATCACCGGCACGACGTCGGTGTCGGAAATCGCTTCGCGGGCATCAGCTTATGGTATGCCCGGTGTCAGGATCGACGGCAACGACGCGGTGGAAGTATGCAATGTCGTCGGTGAAGCAGTGGAACGCGCACGCGCAGGGG
Organism: Novosphingobium sp.; assembly: GCA_020446465.1. GTDB lineage: Bacteria > Pseudomonadota > Alphaproteobacteria > Sphingomonadales > Sphingomonadaceae > JAWKXU01. The sequence goes on from JAGREQ010000429.1 coordinate 306, forward strand.
AAGGGCCATCGCTGATCGAGGCCCTGACCTGGCGTTGGGGCGGGCACAGTATGCGCACCAACCTTGTCGATCCCCGCAGCGAAGAAGACAAGCAGGCATGGCAGGCGCGATGTCCATTGATCCGTATGGAAGAACGGATGCTGGATGCGGGCATAGACAAGGCAGAAATCGCCCGTGTCCGCGACGCAATCGACAAAGAAATCGACGATGCGGTCGCCTTTGGCAAAAACAGCCCGCCGCCTGAACTTTCCGTCCTTGATAACGCTGTCTATGCACCGCGGGTTCAATCCGTCGCTCTGCCAGAGCCGGGCACGCGCGAACTGACTTATGCACAGGCGCTGAATGAAGCACTGACACAGGAAATGGAGCGTGACCCCACCGTCCTCGTCATGGGGGAAGACATAGCGAGCATTGGCGGGGTATTTCAGGTAACAGCAGGGCTGCGGGACAAGTTCGGGGCTGAGCGGGTGCGCGATACGCCCATTTCGGAATCCACATTCTGCGGAGCCGGTGTCGGGGCTGCCATCGCCGGAATGCGGCCCGTGGTCGAAGTGCAGATTTTCGATTTTGTAACGCTGATGATGGATATGCTGGTCAATCAGGCAGCCAAATTCCGTTTCATGAACGGCGGCATTGGCAAGGTGCCCGTCGTCGTGCGGGGGCCGCAGGGTGGCGGCATACGTATGGCGGCCCAGCACAGCCAGAGCCTGGAGGCGTGGTTTGCCCATATCCCCGGTCTAACCGTGGTTGCGCCATCCACACCTTATGACGCCAAGGGGCTGCTGGCCGCCGCAATCCGGGAAGATAACCCGGTGGTATTTCTTGAACACAAGATTCTATACCTTGGTCAGACCGCGCCTGTCCCCGAAGAACCCTATATTATCCCGCTGGGCAAGGCCGACATTAAACGCGAAGGCACAGATGTCACCATCGTTGCGACGCAAGTGATGGTGCAGCGCGCGCTCTCTGCCGCCAAAGTGCTGGAACGCGATGGAATCAGCGTCGAAGTGATCGATCCGCGCACTATCAAACCGCTGGATGAAGAAACCATTCTGGCATCTGTGCGCAAGACCAATCATCTGATCGTCGCGCACGAGGCGTGTCAGACTGGCGGGTTTGGCGCCGAAATTTCCGCCATAGTGATGGAAAAGGCGTTTGACTGGCTCGATGCGCCAGTGCTGCGTGTGGCCGCACGCGATGTGCCAATGCCATATAACGACGAACTGGAAGTGGCCGTTATACCCTCGCAGGAAGACATTGTGCAGGCCGTCCGTTCGATGGGTATAAAGTCAACCGTTACAGTCTGACCATGCGGGAAAGGGGCGGCACGTCGCAACGGGAACTGCCCCCTGTCCTTCCATCGGCACAAACACAAAGGGCGGCCCCGAAGGACCGCCCTTTTGCATTGGACTGAACCGTTCGATCAGCGCGAATAGAATTCGACGACCAGGTTGGGTTCCATTGTCACCGGATAAGGAACTTCGTCCAGCGTCGGAACGCGAACGTAGGTGATCTTGTCGTTGCCATCGGGAGCGACATAATCAGGAATGTCACGCTCCGGCAGGCTCTGCGCTTCGATGACGAGAGCCATTTCCTTCGCCTTGTCACCAAGCGAAACAACGTCACCGGGCAGGACACGGCGGCTTGCAATGTTGCACTTCACGCCGTTCACGCGAATGT
>JAGREQ010000430.1 GCA_020446465.1 Novosphingobium sp.
GCTTCTTTCGCAAAGGTCTGGAAGCCTGGTTCACGCTGTTGATCGAAAGCGTATGGGGCAAGCGCCGGATCATGGAAGTCTATCTCAACGTCGCTGAAACGGGCATCGGCACTTATGGTGTGGAGGCCGGATCAGAACGCTATTTCAAGCATTCCGCCGCGCGCTTTTCCCGCAGCGAGGCCGCACGGATGGCAGCGGCCCTGCCCCTCCCCAAGAAGCGGGGCGTGGTAAACCCCACCGGCTTCACCCGCCGGTATGGCAATACGATTGCCGCGCGTATCGGTATCGTCAGGCGTGACGGCCTCGATTCATGCGTCTACGACTGAGCGCATGAGCGGACAACATCATCATGGGCACACACACGGGCACGGCCATGGCCACGGGCATTCCCATGCGCCAGCCAGTTTTGGCCTCGCTTTTGCCATCGGCATTGCGCTCAACATGGTTTTCGTGGTGGTGGAGGCCGTTTACGGCTTCCTATCCGGTTCGATGGCACTGGTGGCGGATGCAGGGCACAACCTTTCGGACGTGCTGGCACTGATGATCGCCTGGGGCGCCAGTGTGCTCAGCGCCCGCCCGGCGAATAATCGTTTTACATACGGCTACAAAGCCAGCTCCATCCTCGCGGCGCTGGCAAATGCAGGGCTGTTGCTGGTGGCCGTGGGCGCCATCCTCATCGAAACCTTGCGACGTTTCAGCACTCCTGCCGCCGTAGAGGGCGAAGCGATGATGCTGATTGCCGGGATCGGCGTTGTCATCAACACAGCAACCGCGCTTCTCTTCATGCGCGGACGCAAGCACGACATCAACATTCGCGGGGCATTCCTGCACATGGCCGCCGATGCGCTGGTATCACTGGGCGTGGTGGTGGCAGGCGCGCTGGTCCTGTTTACCGGGGCGATGTGGATTGACCCTGCCACCAGTCTGGTCATTGTTGCCATTATCGCGTGGAGCACGTGGGGCCTTTTGAAGGACAGTCTGGCGATGGGGCTTAACGCTGTGCCCAATGGCATCGACCGGGATGCCGTGCAGGCCATGCTGGCAGCGCAACCTGGCGTATGCGCCGTGCACCACATTCACATCTGGCCGATGAGCACGACCGAAACCGCGTTGACAGCGCATCTGGTGATGCCCGGCGGCCATCCCGGTGACCACTTTCTTATCGACGCCGCCAAAGACCTCCGTCAGGTCCATGGCATCGGCCACGTGTCACTGCAGATCGAAACCGGTGAAGCCGACTGCCCCCTGGCCCCGCCGGACGTGGTGTAGTCGCAAGCATACGGTCGGGCGCATCTGCAACCCTGGCTTGCTCACTCCAAGTGGCTGTGCTTAGGTCCTGACGAGGGGGCAGCCTGGATGCCGGCGCACAGCCGGTAAGGAGGAGCCATGCCGCAGTTTCCCGCTTTCATCAATCTGGCCGATCTCGACGGCAGCAACGGCTTCAGGCTCGACGGCCTTACGGGAAATGATCGACTTGGGTGGTCCGTTGCATCCGCCGGCGACGTCAATGGTGACGGGTTTGACGATCTCGTCATCGGCGCGCCGGGCGCCGATCCGAACGGTGAGAGCAGCGGTTCCAGCTACTTGGTACTTGGCAAGGCGTCGGGATTTTCTGCGGTCTTCGATCTTTCATCAACACTCGACCGCAATCATTTCCGGTTCGACGGTGCAGCGGCTTACGACAATAGCGGCAATTCCGTTGCCTCGGCTGGAGACATCAACGGCGATGGGTTCGACGACTTCATCATTGGTGCCTATGTCGCCAATTCGAATGGCGTCAATACTGGCTCCACTTATGTGATCTTCGGCAAATCTGGAACCTTTGCAGCCGGCACGAATCTTTCAACACTCAACGGTAGCAACGGATTCCGTCTTGACGGTATTGCTGTCGGCGATCGCAGTGGCAATTCCGTTGCCTCGGCGGGCGATGACAATGGCGATGGGTTCGATGATCTTGTCATTGGCGCGCAATATGCCG
>JAGREQ010000431.1 GCA_020446465.1 Novosphingobium sp.
CCCCTGAAGGGACAAAGAGCAGCCGCCCATTCACGGGCTGGCCCAGCGAGGCGCGTACCCCGTCAACCCATTGCAAGAACGCATAACCTGCACTGGGATCAATCCCGCCATCAAGCGGGCCGCCGGTTATGGCTTCGATTGCCGTGACCCGCTTTGCGGATTTATCGTTTACGCCTTCCGCGACGAACAGGCCAAGATAATACAGGTCTTTGCCGAACAGCAGTTCCGCGAATTTTTGGCCCGATTGGCGATAGGCGGGGGTGTTCGGCTTCGCGGCCTGAAAGGCCCGCCGGGCTTGTGATATTTCGGCTTGCATCCGCCCCTTGGACCGCGCCGCGTCCTGTGCGGACGCAAGTGTATCTGCCAGACTCTCACCGAACGATTCCGCGGCCCATTCATCAAGGATGGACGCATGGGCAGCGACCGGACAGATCGTCACGCCGACAGGCAGGCAGGAGAGCAAGACCCCCAATTTTCTTGTCTTCATTGGCTTCTCCTCGCAATTCATGATCGCCCCGCTGAACGCGCTCAGACAGACTTTGGATCGAACGCGCAAAATCTGTGCGGTTCGCCCGGCAGCCACAGCGCGTCGCTGGAAAAATGTATGTCTTCGGGATTGTATCTCCGCACATCTTTCGCGGATTTTGGTCCGAAATGACTTCCAATATACAAGCTACTCAGGTCATCGGACTCAAACTGGACGGGACCGGCGTAAACGCCTTCGTTGTAGAACCGGCGCACCCAGCGGATATATCCCTTGGGGCGGCCAAACAGATTATTGGCGACTTCCACGATGGCGGTGCTGATATAAACCCCGTCCTGGCGCGGGTATTGTGCACCAAGCGATGGTCCGGCGATGCCATCGGCAACGCCGCCACCGGAAATCCTTGTGGCGAGAGAGTTAAATTCGGCGACGCTGATTTCACCCTTCGCTAGCCGGTTGCGTAAAATTTCAAGGTTGTCGTCCTCAGCCATCACGCCCTCCTATGCGCGCGCCGCTGTTGGTCGTTGCCCCCATCATCCTTTGCCGAACATATAAAGCGGTGTCGGCATCGGAGGGGCAGCGGTCAAAGGCGTCCAAACCCATGAAGCGAATATCCGCGTTCGGGTCGATGGCGCGCAGCGCAAGCGCCGCTTGAGGCACCTGAGCGTACCAGAAATCGTAGGTCACATATCCGTCACGTGTCCGATAGACGCATCGCAGAAACTTCTGTCCGCTGGCCAACAGTGCCCGCGTCTCTGTGTCGAACTGCGATCTGGCGGTTTCCGGCAGGCCGCGACCGGGCGCGCCGATCACGCCGCGATAGACGTTCATCACTTCGGCTGAATGAAGATTCGTCGCGCCATGCACGGCCTTTACCGTGGTCGTTTGCGCCTGTTCCGCAGGAACGGCATCAAGCTGCAGCGGATTGGTGCCGGAATTGCCCACACTCGCGTCCGGAAGCGTAGCGACAGGCGCGGGCACGAGCTTTTGCGCGGTTTGCGGCTGCTCCGTCTTGTTCCCCGCAAACGTGCTGTAGAGCCAGATTCCCCCGACGATCAGAAGAGTGGTCTGCCAGAAGGAAGATTTCTTTTTCTCGACCGCCCCGCCGCCGCCAATTCCGCTCCTTTGGCGCTGGCGACGGTTGTATTCTTGCATCCCGACCTGTCCGGCCCATGAGCCGGGCCGGTGAACGCCACTTGCGCCGAGGGCATGATCTTCAATCGCTTGGCCCAAGGAATCTTTGTTAGGGTCATGGCTCATCGGGACTATTTCCCGCCTGCTTTGGGCAGGGTAATCGTGGATGCGCCTGGCACGTTGACGCGCACACCGCCGGGCAGATTGATCGTTCCAGTGCCTTTTGACACGTTCGGTAAGCCGATGGCCTGACCAGAAGACTGTTTAGGGCCTGTTAACACTATACATGACAATAGTAATCGTCTAACCATTTGTAATGAATGGAATAAGCGAAGCGCAGTATGAAGTGATCCGTG
>JAGREQ010000432.1 GCA_020446465.1 Novosphingobium sp.
GGGCGCACATTGCCTTGTCGTCGAAACGTGCGAGCGCGATTTCGGCAGACTTGGTGTCGTTATCCGTTCCAATCGGCTCCTCGGTCGCGACCTTGTACTTGATTTGCAACATCTCGGCGCAGCGTTCGGGCGTGAGCCTTGCCGCCTTGGCCTTGCTCACCTGGTCAGCAAGTCCGGATGACTTCTCCCACGTGACCAGTCCGCTGGGATAGATGGCCAGAGCCGCGCGACAAAGGTTGCGATTGAGTGGGGTAGAGGGGGATTCCTCGTTTGCAACCGTAGCTGCCTGGGGCCTCGTCCTGCGGCCCTGCAAGCTATCGCATCTGGTTAACGTCAGGCTTCGCTTGCCCGCTTCCTCGACATAGGTCTTGTATTTGACCCCGGATTCCCATTCGCTCAAACCATCGGAGCCGAGCCTGGTGGCAAAGCGGCACAACGTGTTTTCATCGATACTGGCCATGTTGATCTTGACCTTCCGTCCCACGATGGTGTCGCAGGCCGACAATGTCAGGCCGCGCTTCCTTGCTTCTGCAATGTAATGGGCAAAGGATGAACTGGTGTCCCACTGGCTCAGGCCATTCACGCCTTCCTTGGTGGCAAATCGGCAGATCGAGGCGGAGGTGTAGCTCGTGGAGCTGTTCTTTCCTGTCCGGTTCAGCACCGTATCGCAGCGCGTTTCGCTCAGGCCGCGCCTTTTGGCTTCAATGACATAGATCGAATATTTGCTTTGTGTTTCCCAGCGGCTCAGGCCGTTCGAACCAGCCGTGGTCGCAAAGCGGCAAACCGAATTCTCCGAATAAGTCAGGATCTGGTGATCCTTCTGCAGCCGTTTCGCCAGTTCGTCCGTGACCTTGCCATCTTCCTTCAAATTCCTCGCGTTCTGGTAGGCAAGGACGGCGCGTCGGCTGCCTGGGCCGATCTTGCCGTCGACCGGACCATCGTAGAAACCAAGCTCCTTGAGGTTCTGCTGTACCTGCTTGTTCTGCTTCGCGATATCGCCGTAGACGTCTACGATCGCGCACTTCTTGGCTTGCTTGCGGCAGTTGGCCATGGCCAGCTTCTGCGCCTGTTTCAGGGTCTGGGCGCGATAAGCCCAGTAGCACTGGTTGCTGTCGCTGCCATGGACCATCGCCTTCTGGTTGGGAAGTTTGACAAACGCTTCGTAATTGTTGGCGCATTCGCGTTCCGCCCGGCTCGGGCTGGCGCCGATGATCGCGCAAACCGCAACGAGGGCGAGGACCGCAGCGATCCGATGCAGCCATGGTGACACGAGCGAACGCATGGATGCGAATGGCGACTGCCTGTCATTTCCGGCCAGTTCACGGACCATGCTCAATTCCCCCGATCGTTGCGAATGGCTATGCCATCCCATCGGCACGTCACCGTTAGCGGTGTCAAACCTCACGATGTACTTGAATGCTGCAGTATTACTATCCGATGACGGACAGGTTATCTGTGCAGTCTGACACAATCTGGACAGATGCCAAAATCGGACAGCGATTCCGCGTTCCAGGTGGGGCGTCGCAATCGACTGCCATTTAGGCTACAGGAGATCGAACAGAGAAGCTTGCCGACGGGTGGGGCGTGGCGGCACGTTGGTTTCATGGAATAAAGGGTCTGCGATGTTTCCGCTCAACCGGATGCTGAAATCCTTCATTAAAAAAGGCGAATTGACCGTGATCGATGCGGCAGGAGGGCGCCACGTCTTTTCCGGCTCGACCATGACCGGATCGGATGGCGACCCGCTGAAGCCGGTGGTGATGAAGGTCCACGATACAAGGCTCTATCACAAGCTGGTGCTCAACCCGGAACTGAGCATGGGCGAAGCCTACATGGACGGCGGCGTCACCTTCGAGGAAGGTTCCGACATTCGCGACTTCCTCGTGCTGTTCTCGGCCAATCGCTATTCGCTCGCCGATCTGCCTATCCAGAAGGCGTTCTACAAGGTGAAGATGCTGCTCAGGAAACTGCAG